>CAWUKP010000099.1:0-8263 GCA_963922975.1 uncultured Spongiivirga sp.
CTACCGCTACAAAAAAGAAAAAGCCAAGGCCACGCAGTGGATTGATAAAGCCCTCGCTGAGCGTACAGACTTTAAACAGGCCAAAGAAGAAAGAAAACGTATTCTAGCGCTTTAAGTTGATATACTAGTTTCACATAACTTACCATTGCCAAAAAGGCCATGGCAATGTATCTTTACGCACTTAGTTTTTGACTCATGAATGTACATTTCATCGCCATTGGCGGCAGCGCCATGCACAATTTGGCACTTGCGCTTCATCACAAAGGTTATCACGTCAGTGGAAGTGATGATGTGATTTTTGAGCCTTCCAAATCTCGATTAGACATCCATGGGCTCCTTCCTAATGCGTTTGGCTGGTATCCAGAGAAAATTACGCCACAATTGGATGCCGTAATTCTGGGCATGCATGCCAAAGCGGATAACCCAGAGCTGTTAAAGGCGCAAGAACTGAATTTGAAGATCTATTCATATCCAGAGTTTCTCTACGAACAATCGAAAACCAAGACTCGTGTGGTTATCGGTGGAAGTCATGGGAAGACCACCATTACTTCCATGATATTGCACGTGATGCATTATTACGACAAAGCTGTGGATTATATGGTAGGCGCTCAGTTGGAAGGTTTTGATACCATGGTGCATCTCACAGAAACCAATGATTTTATCCTGTTGGAAGGTGATGAATACCTTTCTTCGCCTATCGATAGAAGACCAAAATTTCACCTGTACAAGCCCAACATTGCCCTTTTAAGTGGAATTGCTTGGGATCATATCAACGTCTTTCCCACCTATGAAAACTATGTAGAACAGTTTCAAATTTTTGTCGATAGCATTGTCACGGGAGGTAGCATCACCTATAATGCAGAGGATGCTGAGGTGGTGAAGGTGGTGGAAGCCTCTGAAAATCCCATCCGGAAACTACCGTACACTACAGCTGAATACAGTGTGGAAGATGGAGAAACGCTACTATCAACTCCTGAAGGTCCGATGCCTATCGAAGTATTTGGGCGTCATAATCTGAACAACCTAGCCGGCGCGAAGTGGATCTGTCAGCACATGGGCATTCAAGAAGAAGAGTTTTATGAAGCCATATCTACGTTTAAAGGGGCTTCCAAGCGATTGGAATGCATTGCGGAGGGAACCACCAGCGTTGCCTACAAAGATTTTGCACATTCGCCCAGTAAGGTAAAAGCCACTACCGAAGCACTAAAAGAACAATATCCGAACCATCGCGTCTTGGCCTGTTTGGAACTGCATACCTACAGTAGTCTCAATGCGCAGTTTCTGAGGGAATATGAGGGCGCACTGAATGCCGCAGACGAAGCGGTAGTATTTTATTCGCCAGATGCTGTAGCTATAAAGAAGCTAGAAAGTATTTCAGAACAACAAATTGCCGAAGCCTTTCAGCGGAGCGATTTACGAATTTTCACAAAGCCAGATGAATTCAAAGAGTTTCTGTTTTCTCAAAAAATGAACCACACTGCCTTATTGCTGATGAGTTCAGGAAATTACGGGGGTTTAGATTTTGATGCTGTGGAAGGACTGATGCTTTAATCGTTCATATTGTCGTGATGCTTGAAGATGGCATCCACAAAACTTCGGATGCTATTTTGATTTTGTTGGATCAACTCCATTTTAGCCAGTTCTTGATCCCGTTTCAGTTTGTCTTGAGAAAACTTGAATTTGCCTTCCCAGTGTGTGATCTCAATCTCAAAACCTTTGATGTAATCTAGCGCAGCTTCCATTCTCGGATTATCAGGTTCAAGCACATATTTAGGTTGTTCTCCTTCCAAAAAATCGGTCATCCGAATGATGGTATCTCGTACCTTTTCACGGTCAGGAATGTTTCTGATTTTACCTTTCACATGGACGTTGATATAATTCCAGGTAGGTAATTGTGTTGTACTGTAAACACTTGGAGAGATGTAGGTATTGGGCCCGTAAAAAATGGCCGTCACCATGACGTCATCTGTCAGAAGGGCGGTCTGCGGATTGAATTTATCAATGTGTGCTACCAATTTTCCATACGTACTAGCATCTTTTTCATAGATCAGCGGGATATGTGTAGCGTAGATTTCATCGTCTTTTGCCAAAAGCAGCGTGCCAAAGGGATACTGCTGCATCACGCGTATGGCATTGTCGAAATTTCGTTCTTGATGGTGTGGTGGCGGATATTTCATAAAAGTGAAATGATGGATGGCTTATACACCAAATTGCCGTAAATGATGATCCAGGTGTTTGTAGTGCAGTTTTCCCCATTCCTCCCGAGAGAATTTACCAAAAGCAGGATGGTCAGGAAGTGCTGCACCTTCGCGACGCGCGTAAAATTCATTCATCAGGCTTAAGAGTGCCTGCTTTTCTTGGTCAAAGTCGTGTGTGTCTTTGACTACGAACGACTTCACCGTAGGTAAGCCCGGTTTCCAGAGTTTATCATTGGTCATAGAAGCTCTAAAAAATTTGAAGGCAAAACGCATGAGCGCATTGGGCCGCGGCATATGACTTTTCTCAAGTGGCACCTCAATGGCATATTGGCAATGTTTCATCATTTGAGCAGGGTTCATTTTTCCCCATTGGGCATCGGTATCGGGAGTGAGCTTGTTCAACCGATCGTTGAGTTCCGCATAGGCCTGTTCGTCAAAAAATGATTTCATATGACTGATTCATTGGTTTGTTTTCGAAAATTACGACATAATTCTTGAAGTTACCTATCTTTAGATGATGAAAGAAAATACAACATCATTTACCATAAAAAACTGGTCAATTAACGATCGTCCACGAGAAAAACTATTGCAGAAGGGAAAGACAAGTTTGACAGAGGCAGAACTAATTGCCATTTTAATTGGCAGTGGAAATCAAAAGGAAACTGCGGTGGCATTGAGCCAACGCATCTTGGCTACTGCTTCAAACAACTTGTGTGAACTGAGTAAATTTTCAGTAGTCGAGCTTACAAAGTTCAAGGGCATCGGAGAAGCTAAGGCTATCGCCATCGTAGCTGCCTTAGAATTAGGTCGAAGGTCTAGAAAAGAGGAAGCGCTGCACCGCCCAAGTATACGCTCGAGTCATTCCGCCTTCGAATTACTACAACCCATGTTGGGCGATTTACCACATGAAGAGTTTTGGATCGTATATCTGAACAACGCCAACAAAGTGCTGGAATCAATGCAGCTCAGTAAAGGTGGTCTCACAGGTACAGTGGTAGATATTCGACTTGCTTTGAAACGGGCATTGGAGCTTAGCGCTGTTGGGTTGATCTTGGGTCATAATCATCCTTCAGGAACATTACAGCCTAGCTCCGCTGATAAGAAGCTGACCGACAAGCTGAAGCTAGCGGCTCAAAGTTTAGACATTAAGGTACTTGATCATTTGATCGTTACCCAAAATGCCTATTTTAGCTTTGCAGACGAAAAGCTGCTCTAATGGTTCTAGTTTTCACCCACAAAATAACACCCCGCGTACGCTATATTTTTAAGCATATCTTTCAAAGAATGCTAGGGGTAGAGGTAGAACTGACTACCAAAGTAGAGCAGTTCATAGCGCACAAAGCAGCTAAGATGTCGTACACACGACAACAACTGGGCAATGAACTCTTTGTAAGAAGTCACGAATTACTTTTTGAACAGGGTATTTCTGATTTGGAGATCAAGGTACAGTCGTGGGAAGGACTTCCCGCCTTTTTTGCGGTAGGGGATAAGAGCAAGCTGCCTTTCGATATTTTTGCCGCGAGTTTCTTCTTGCTAAGTCGCTACGAGGAGTATTATCCATTCATGGGTGATGCCATGGGAAGATTTCCTGTGGAAGAAAGTTTGGCTTTCAAAAATGATTTTCTTGAACTTCCGTTGGTAGACCTTTGGGTGCAACGCTTCCGAAGTGTTTTGCTAGAGCGATTTCCTGAAACCGAATTGCGTAACCAACCTTCGTATCGCTTTCAATCCCTGATTGAAGTTCCTTGCGCCTTTGTGTACCGTAAAAAAGGATTCTTGCGTACAATAGCAGGTACTTTTTTAGACTTATTTCAATTCAAGTTTCGGAAGGTATTTCGCCGGTATGCCACTTTGTTAGGCTTGCGTCGCGATCCTGGTGATAATTTTTCACGCTACACGGTGTTGCATCGTCAGTATCAAGTGGAAGCCATCTTCTTTTTTCTAGTCTCAGATTTTTCGGCTTACGACCACCCTATATCATTCAATATCAACGCCTTTAGAGAACTTATTAAAAATGTAGCCGATTACGATCAGGTAGCACTCTTAGGATCGTACGACGGTCGGGGTAACATAAAGAAAATGACTACTGAAAAGCAGCGATTACAGGAATTAATTCACAAAAAAGTAGCCCAACATCGGTGTCATTTTAATAGCCTCACCATTCCTGAAAACTATCGGGCCATGGTGGAGGCTGAGATCACAGAAGATTATTCAATGTCGTATGCCCAATCCATTGGATTCCGGGCGAGCACTTGTACGCCCTTTCTTTTTTACGATATTGGCAGTGAGATGCAGCTGCCAGTTAAGGTGTTTTCACCTTGCGCTTGTAGCACACAACTACATGCTCTAGGCAGCATCGCCGAAATCGAAGCTACTCTTGAACGCCTTCACCAGCAGATAGTTAGAGTAGAAGGCTTGATGGCTCTGACTTTTAGAAATACGACACTTTCTAATGAGAGCTATAAAAAAGGCTGGCGCGAATTGTATATAGAAACACTTAAGAAATACCGACCACTTCATGAGTAGTATTACCAATGTTTTTTTTGATCTCGATCATACGCTTTGGGACTTTGATCGAAATTCGGCCCTCACCTTTGCCTATATTTTCCAAAAAAATGGCGTGTCTGCTGACACCTCAGATTTTATTGATGTATACGCACCTATCAATCGTGCTTTTTGGAAACTATATCGAGAAGATAAAGTCACGAAAGCAGAGTTGAGGTACGGACGGTTAAAACAGACTTTCGATACACTGAATGTAGATGTTTCAGATGATTTGATCCATCTGCTCTCCGAAGACTATTTGACTCATCTTTTGGATTTCAATCATCTTTTTGAAGGTGCCACGGAGGTGCTTGATTACCTGAAACCCAAGTACCGTTTGCACGTGATTACCAATGGTTTTAGAGAAGTGCAGCAAGAGAAGTTACAGCGCTCAGGAATCGATAGGTACTTTGAATTGGTAGTGAATTCAGAAACAATTGGAGTGAAAAAGCCCAATCCGTTGATTTTTCAAGAGGCGCTGCGATTGGCTGCTGTACGACCTGACCGTTCCATGATGATTGGAGACAACCTGGAGGCAGATATTTTAGGGGCTGAAGCCGTAGGTATGCAAACCTTGCACTTCAATAGTGCTTCGGAGGAGGTCCCAAAACATGTACGAAGTATTGAACAACTCTTTGAAATCAAGAATTTTCTGTAGGATAATTTTTTCTTCCTATTTTCGTTCTACTATCAAACCGAAGCGCTTCCAGTATGTGGGCCCCAAAACACTTCAAAGTTTTCTTTTTATTCGCCTTGCTCACCACCATGTTCGGGTGTGTCAGCGATCTCGATTTTGATCAAGCGGAAGATTTGGTACTTACTCCGATTATCGAGTCAAGTTTTTTGTTCTATGAATTGGACGCGGAAGAAGTAAATGACATCGTTCCAGAAGCTTTCGTAGGGGTCACTCTGGCTGCTCGAGATACCGTGGCGTTCAATGTGTTTAACGATTCTTTTTTAAATGACAATCTTATTCGTGCAGACATTGTGCACGATACAGACAATACCCTGACCAATGAAGACTTTGAAGTACGTCTCATTTTTGTAGACGACGCCTTTGTTGAGACGGTTCAACCCATAACTATTTCGGCTCCGGCCAATCAAAATCCTCCTGAAGTTATAAACTCATACCAAGGTGAAGCCCTAGAGCAGCTCAAACTCTCTACGCAGGTGATCACAGAGCTTGTTGTTACGTCTAATGCACCAGACGTCAGCTCTGTAGGCATCGTAGAGATTCGTTCAAAGGCCACCTTATACTTAGAGATTGACTAATGAGAGGAATTCTTGTTGTTTTCTTACTGATTTCAGGTGTTGTGTGCTCACAAAACAAACAACTCCTGTACGACTATCGCGAACTTCCACAGAGTTTAGCCCTCAACCCAGGTAGTGACGTTTCATCATACGATTTTCATGTTGGCTTTCCGCTGTTGTCACACATCTATGTTCATGCTGGAGTTTCTGGGGTGAATGCTTTTGAACTCTTCGCAGACGACGGCGTTAATTTCAACACCAAATTGCGCAACGTACTATTCAGTATGTCAGAGAACGATATCTACACTGCAAATCAACAGTTGGAAATCTTTAGTGGCGGTTTTAGACCTGGAGATTTCAACGATAGGCGCTATTTTTCGTTTGGAATGTATCAGGAGATCGATATACACGTGTATCACCCCAAAGATCCGGCTGAACTTGCTCTAGAAGGCAATGGCGGGCCTAATATCAATCGGGTGTACGACTTTGGTCATGTGAATGCCTCTGGCGAGTTGCTAACCGTCTTCCATTTTGGCTTTAACAAGCAAGTTGACGATAAACTAACCTATGGGTTTCGAGGAAAGGTGTACAGCAGTATTTTTGACATGCGTTCTACCAGCAACGATGCCTTATTTTTCACGGAACCAGGCGAAAACAATTTCTATCGGCACAACCTGATTTCTGACATCACAGTCAACACCTCTGGCTACGCATCACTTCGCGATATTGATTCAGAAGATACGGCTGATGGCTCTAGACAAGTATTAACCAAATTTCGGAACAGAGCCTTGCTCGGAGGAAATATAGGTTTAGGGTTTGATGTGGGCTTTACCTACCACTACACCGATCAGCTATCGGTGACGGCCAGTCTTTTGGATGTCGGCTTTATTCGACACAATAAGGATGTCGAAAATTACAGCATACGTGATGCGGAGGCGCTTGAAGGTATTGAACTTTTGTTTCCAGGTATTGATGATGTGGAAGATGAAGATGATTTCTGGCAGGATTTGATCGAGGATTTAGACCAGCGCTTTTCACCAGATACAACCAACACTGCCTACACCTCTTGGAGACCCACAAAAATGAACGCTTCTGTCCGCTACGATTTTGGAAAAAGAAGAGCTACGGAATGTAATTGTTCACCAGAAGAAGAAGGGTATCTCAACGCAATAGGAGCACATTTGTATGCCATTCGCCGACCAAGACTACCTCAGTTCGCCTTAACAGCCTATTACTACCGCAGAGTGTCAGACTTTCTCAGAGTGAAAGCGACCTACACGGTGGATAGATTTACGCCCTACAACCTTGGTTTGGGTATGTCAATGCACTTCGGTAACTTTAATTTCTATTTAATGGGAGACAACCTCTGGTCGTATCGAGATCTGGCTAAAGCGCATGCCGTTTCTGTTCAACTTGGCTTCAACTATGTGTTTCCGCATACCGATAATCCGTTCAAGTAATGAAGCAACTACTGTTACTATGTACATTGGCGTTGACTACAAATGTCTTCGCACAAAACCTCAATCAATACAAGTATGTGATTGTTCCGCTGCAGTTCGAATTCCAACGCGGACAAGACCAATATCAAGTGAATACACTAGTGCGCCATCTTTTTAAGGAGGAAGGCTTTGAGGTGCTGTATGACACTGAACAACTCCCTGACGACCTCTCTCAGAATCAGTGCTTGGCTGTGCGTGCGAAGGTAACCGAAGAACGTGCCTTCTTAGCTACTAGAACCAAATTGAAGCTATTCGACTGTAAAAATAACCTGGTTTTTGAGTCCAATATGGGGACTTCCAAGAAGAAATTGTACAAAGAGGCGTTTCATGAGACCATCAGAAAGAATTTTCGCAAGATTACTCAAATGAACTATGCTTTCGATCCGACTTTGGTCAGCACACCTGAAAGGAAAGTAGTAGAAACGCCGCCCACACCAGCGGTAAAAAAGGAATCACAGCCACTTTCAACACCCGTAGAAGTGGAAGAGGAGGGGGTAGCGCCTCCAGCGACACCAGAACCTCCTGTTGTTGAAAATCCTCCACCCGTAAAGATGGAAAAAGAAGTTGATTCTAGTACCGAGGAAGCAGAAGACGTAGGCCTGCTGTATGCCCAGAAAATTGCCAATGGCTATCAATTGGTCGATGCTACTCCCAAAGTGGTGATGCGCCTGTTGAACTCAGGAAAAGAAGATGTTTTCATTGTTATGGGAAGCCAGGCGGTGCTCTTTAAAAACGATCAGGGTCAGTGGATTTTATCTGAAGAAGTAGATG
>CAWUKP010000100.1:0-8222 GCA_963922975.1 uncultured Spongiivirga sp.
TTATGGAGTGCGAAAGAAACTGAAAGACAAGTAATTTCTAAGCTTGCAATTGCATTTTTGCAATATACTTCCCGATTACATCAAATTCTAGATTTACCGCATCCCCTACTTGTAAGGCATGAAACTGTGTATGCTCATAAGTGTATGGGATGATGGCCACGTCAAAAGAATGGCTCCCAGAATTGACGACCGTTAAACTGACACCATTCACACAGATAGAACCTTTTTCAATAGTAATGTGATTTGGGTCTGCTTTATAAGAGAACGAAAACAACCAACTCCCACCCTGATCGGCAATTGTGGTGCATGTGGCAGTGGTGTCTACATGTCCTTGCACCATATGGCCGTCTAAACGCGCGCCTAAGATCATGGCGCGTTCCAGATTGACAATATCCCCCACTTTCAGATCGCCAATATTCGACTTTAGTAAGGTCTCTTGAATGGCGGTCACGGTGTATTCCTGATCATCCAGCGCAACGACGGTAAGACAGACTCCGTTGTGCGCCAAACTTTGGTCAATTTTTAACTCGCTTGTGATGTTGCTTTTTACGGTAATATGTAAATTCTCATCTTCTTTTTCAAGCTTGGCAACAACGCCCAAATCTTCAATAATTCCTGTAAACATATAATGGTTACTTTTGTTCAAAAATAACAATAAACTAGGTGGAATCATGAGAAAAGAACGGAAGCTTGTGCTGGGTATTTCGGCAGGTGACTTGAATGGAATCGGGATGGAAGTGGTGCTCAAAACCTTTGCTGATGCCCGAATGACGGACTTTTGTACGCCAGTCGTGTTCGCATCGAGTAAAGATGTAGGATTTCACAAGAAAACATTGAACTTGGATGTGCATAGTGTGGGGATCGATCATATCGATAAGATACAGCATGGCAAGTTGAATGTGCTGAATGTTTGGAAACATCCAGTACCCATTTCTTTGGGTACATCGGATAAAAACGTAGGGAAACACGCCTTCCTTTCATTAGAGGCGGCTACCAAAGCACTCAAAAACGAGGAGATCGACGCCTTGGTTACGGCACCCATAAACAAAGAAAATATACAGTCAGAGGAGTTTAGGTTTCAAGGCCATACCGAATATCTGGAGGCCGCCCTTGACGGAAAGAGCTTGATGTTGATGATTTCAGGAAAACTGCGTGTTGGGTTGTTGACCAATCACCTGCCTATAAAAGATGTGGCCCACGCCATTACTCCAGAGGTTATTGAGGAGAAGGTTCATACCTTACATCAAAGTTTAAAGCAGGACTTTCGCATTCGAACCCCCAAGATTGCGGTACTTGGCATTAATCCGCATGTGGGGGATAACGGTTTGATTGGCAACGAAGACCAGCAGGTATTGGCGCCTACGATTCAAAAGCTGTATGATGCTGGAAAGATGGTTTTCGGACCCTATCCGGCCGATGGTTTTTTCGGTTCAGGCAATCATTTGAAATTCGATGCAGTATTAGCCTCCTATCACGATCAGGGCTTGGTACCTTTCAAAACCCTTTCCTTTGGCAATGGCGTGAACTACACGGCGGGCTTGCGGTATGTACGCACTTCACCAGACCACGGAGTTGCGTATGAAATTGCAGGAAAAGGCAAAGCGGACGAAAGTTCTTTTAAAGAGGCGGTCTTTGCAGCTATACAGATTTGTAGAACCAGAGCGGAGTACAAAGAACTAACACAAGATCCGCTCAAAAAAAGAGCGAGAAGCGCGCTGCAAAAAAGTAACGGCAGAAGATAGGTCATAAATAAATTTTTCTATCTTTGCACCCGCTTTATTTCTAGCGGATTAGTACCGAAAATAGTGTGTTTGATGAAAGAGATGAGAGAATTTGACATTCCATTTGCGGGATTAAAACTTGGCAAGCACCAATTTGAGTTTGAAATAAGCAATCAGTTCTTTGAAGCTTTTGAGTATACTGAATTCAATGCAGCAGCATTGAACGTTAAGGTGAATCTTGAAAAGCAGACCACCATGCTTGAATTCCATTTGGAAACAGAAGGTGTGGTGAATGTAGACTGCGATCTAACAGCGGAGCCTTACGACCAAGCTGTTCAAGGGGAACTTCAATTAGTTGTGAAGTTTGGCGAAGAATACAATGATGAGAATGATGACATCCTCATCATCCCTCATGGAGAACACAAGGTGAACCTTGCTCAGTACATTTATGAAATGTGTGTACTGGCTGTGCCCACAAAGCGAGTGCATCCCAAAGTAGTGGATGGCACGATGGATTCAGAAATACTCGAAAGATTAGAGGCACTACAACCGAAGACAGAAACAGAAAAAACGGAGCAAACTGACCCGCGTTGGGATGCTTTGAAAAATTTAATGACAGATAATTAAAATTACACGAAGCAATGGCACATCCTAAGAGAAAAACTTCGAAAACGAGAAGAGACAAAAGAAGAACTCACTATAAAGCTGTAGCTCCAACCTTGGCGAAAGACCCAACAACTGGAGAAGCACACCTTTTCCACAGAGCACACTGGCACGAAGGAAAATTGTACTACAGAGGTAAAGTTCTCATTGACAATACCGTAGAAGCAGAAGCCTAAATCTATTAGAGCTTAAAGCATAATCAAACTCTCACTTAAGTGGGAGTTTTTTTGTGGACACCGTTTTCAATATTGTTAAAATCCATGTACTTTGTGAGCGGTTTGACGAGATTTTCAGTAATTTTAACCACTTTTTACCCGATTTCGACCAAAATCGGAGAAAAAACCAACGTGTCAAAATGACAAAAATAACCGCAGCCATTACCGCGGTTGGGGCCTATGTTCCCGACTTCAGACTGACCAATAAGGTTCTCGAGACCATGGTAGATACCACAGATGAGTGGATCACCACACGTACCGGTATCAAAGAACGCCGATTGCTTAAAGAAGAAGGTAAAGGCACTTCTTTCATGGCCGTAAAGGCCGCTGAGAACCTTCTTGAAAAAAGAAACCTCGACCCTGCCGAAATAGACATGATTATCGTAGCTACCGCTACGCCGGATATGCCCGTTGCGGCAACGGCTGTGTACGTGGCTTCAGAGATTGGAGCGGTCAATGCTTTTGCATACGATCTTCAAGCAGCCTGTTCTAGTTTTCTCTACGGAATGTCTACCGCCGCCGCCTACATACAATCGGGGCGCTATCAGAAAGTATTGGTAATTGGAGCAGATAAAATGTCGTCCATTATCGATTATTCAGACAGAACCACCTGCATTATTTTCGGAGATGGAGCGGGAGCGGCACTTTTTGAGCCGAATGAAGAAGGCTTAGGTGTCCAAGATGAGTACTTGAGGAGTGATGGACAAGGGCGGGAATTTCTGAAAATAGAAGCCGGAGGATCCATTCTTCCTCCTTCCGAAGAAACGGTGAAGAATAAGCAACATTACGTATTCCAAGATGGAAAAACGGTGTTCAAGTTTGCCGTTTCTAATATGGCTGATGTAAGCGCAAAGATCATGGAGCGCAATCAACTTTCTGACGAAGACGTGCAGTGGTTGGTGCCACATCAAGCAAATAAAAGAATCATTGATGCGACGGCCAATCGCATGGGCATTAGTCACGACAAAGTAATGATGAACATCGAGCACTATGGAAACACCACTAGTGCCACACTTCCATTGTTATTGAGTGATTATGAGCACAAGCTTCACAAGGGAGATAATTTAGTATTTGCGGCCTTTGGCGGCGGATTCACTTGGGGAGCCCTCTACCTGAAATGGGCATATAATTCAAACTGATCAACACTAAAAGACTAACTCAACTAACCTCAGCATTATGGAATTAAAGGACATTCAAAATCTGATTAAATTCGTTGCAAAATCGGGGGCTAGCGAGGTAAAACTCGAAACCGACGACTTTAAGATTACCATTAAAACGGGCGCGGAAGAACAAAAGACAGAAACTGTCTTTGTACAACAACCTGCCGCACTGCAACCTGCCGCCATTCCGGTCAATGCACCAGCACCAGTAGCAGCAGCGCCTGCCGCAGATGCAGCACCTAAAGAGAGTGCCCCAGCAGCAGACGATTCTAAATACGTGACGATCAAGTCGCCCATCATCGGAACCTTCTACAGAAAACCTTCACCGGATAAGCCTTCTTTCGCCGAAGTAGGAAAGAAAGTAGCTGAAGGAGACGTGCTTTGCATCATTGAAGCCATGAAGCTTTTCAACGAGATCGAATCAGAAGTATCTGGAACCATCGTGAAGATACTTGTAGAGGATTCATCTCCAGTGGAGTTCGATCAACCACTATTCTTAATCGATCCCTCATAGAGACAGGACTTTCCTGTTTTCTAAGAAGCAACACTCTTAAACGTAGCCAACTATGTTCAAAAAGATATTGATTGCCAACAGAGGAGAGATTGCCTTGCGCGTGATTCGAACCTGCAAGGAAATGGGCATTAAAACAGTGGCGGTATACTCCAAGGCAGACGAAGATAGCTTACATGTCCGTTTTGCGGATGAAGCAGTATGTATAGGCCCTCCGCCTAGTTCGGAATCCTATTTGAAGATGTCTAATATCATCGCGGCGGCAGAGATTACCAACGCTGATGCCATTCATCCGGGATATGGATTTCTCTCTGAAAATGCTAAGTTCTCCAAAATATGTGAAGAACACGAAATAAAATTCATCGGTGCTTCTGCCGAGATGATTGAAAAAATGGGCGATAAAGCCACCGCAAAAGCCACTATGAAGGCCGCAGGTGTGCCTACCATTCCTGGTTCTGAGGGCATCCTAGAATCACTGGAGCAAACCGAAAAGCTCGCCAAAGAAATGGGCTACCCTGTCATGTTGAAAGCTACCGCTGGTGGTGGGGGTAAAGGAATGCGCGCCGTTTGGAAGGAAGAAGATTTGGAGAAAGCATGGAATAGCGCGCGACAAGAAGCGGGCGCTGCCTTCGGTAACGATGGTATGTACATGGAAAAGCTGATCGAAGAGCCACGCCATATCGAGATTCAAGTTATCGGAGATCAGTTTGGGAAAGCCTGTCACCTTTCAGAACGCGATTGCTCTGTGCAACGCCGTCACCAAAAGCTTACCGAGGAAACTCCTTCACCTTTCATGACCACCAAGTTGCGAAAGGAAATGGGTGAAGCGGCGGTAAAGGCGGCTGAGTTCATCAAATACGAAGGAGCGGGTACGGTAGAGTTCTTAGTAGACAAGCACCGCAATTTCTATTTCATGGAGATGAATACTCGTATCCAGGTAGAACACCCAATTACCGAGCAGGTTATTGATTTCGACTTAATCCGAGAGCAAATTCTCGTAGCAGCAGGCGTGCCAATTTCTGGTAAGAATTATACGCCAAAATTACACTCCATCGAATGTCGTATCAATGCGGAAGATCCGTTCAATGATTTCAGACCTTCCCCCGGAAGAATCACCAATTTGCATACACCAGGCGGTCATGGTATTCGCCTCGATACGCATGTGTATAGTGGCTACATGATTCCACCCAATTACGACTCTATGATTGCCAAGTTGATTACTACCGCACAAACACGCGAAGAGGCGATCAATAAAATGAAGCGTGCTCTTGACGAATTTGTGATTGAAGGGATTAAGACAACGATTCCTTTCCATAGAAAGTTGATGGATCACCCAGACTACATCGCCGGGAATTATACCACCAAGTTCATGGAAGACTTCGAGATGGGAGATGAACCTGAAGACGAAGAATAGTCATTTATCTCAGTAATATAGATATGAAAGCTCCCAATTTGGGAGCTTTTTTTTTTAAGGGCGCTACCCCTTGTGATTCAGTACAAGGGGTCGGGTCTTTCGCTATATCTTTTGCTGCGCATCCACAAGAGCACAAGGCAGCAAAAGGATGCCTCTTCACCCCCTAGCGCAAATTCAATACCTTCGCAGCATGAATCTCTCCTATTGGGAAATTAAATCGTGGCTGAGCGATGTCGACTACACCATTGTTGGAAGTGGCATCGTAGGTCTTAATGCTGCCATTGCATTAAAGGAAAAGCATCCAAAGGCAAAAGTGTTGGTGCTAGAACGAGGAATCCTACCCCAAGGCGCAAGTACCAAAAATGCGGGTTTTGCCTGTTTTGGCAGCCTTTCCGAAATCTTAGATGATTTACAGCATCATACGGAGGAAGAGGTGGTAGCCTTAATCGAAAAACGCTGGAAAGGATTGCAGTATTTGCGATCTCTGCTAGGCGATCAAGCCATAGATTATCAAGCGCATGGCGGATACGAATTGTTCACAAAAGAAGATCAACTCTTGTATGAGCAGTGTCTAGCTGAAATGTCAACCATCAATCGCTTGCTCCATCCATTATTTCAGCGTGAGGTGTTTTCGGTTCAAGACAACCTTTTTGGCTTTCAACAACTGCAACCTAAATTGCTTTGGAATGCTCTAGAAGGACAGTTGGATACCGGTAAAATGATGCAAGCCTTGCTGCAGAAAGCACATGAGAAGGAAATCCTTATTGTGAATGGAGTGTCTGTTCTGAGCTACACAGAAACTGTAAACACAGTGGAGGTTGAAACAGATCAGTTTAGCTTTCAAAGTAAGCAGCTCCTTATGGCCACCAATGGCTTCGCTTCACAATTAAACATCGAAGCAACGCAACCCGCAAGAGCCCAAGTGCTCATCACCAAACCAATTGCTAACTTAGAGATCAAAGGAACTTTTCACCTAGACCGGGGCTACTACTACTTTAGAAACATAGACAATCGGATACTCTTAGGCGGCGGTCGCAATTTGGATTTCAAAGGTGAAGAGACTACAGAATTAGCACAAACAACTTTGATTCAACAAGAATTGGAACGCTTACTTAAAGAAACCATCCTACCAAGAAAAGAAGTCGATATCGAAACCCGATGGAGTGGCATCATGGGTGTAGGATCTCAGAAAAAGCCAGTATTGAAGCAACTCTCGGATCGAGTGTATTGTGGTGTTCGACTCGGGGGCATGGGGGTCGCTATTGGCAGTTTGGTAGGTCGAGAACTTGCTGAATTGGCGAATCAATAAAATCCATTTCACTTTCAAAACGGATGATCCAAGGTATTCTGAAAACGAATTCTTTATCACCTCCAACGAATACTAAAACGTTCCCATAAACCTTTCAAAACGCACATACTTTTAGGTACATATTCACCTAAAATACTCCTATGATGCGTTTACTTTCTTTCCTTTGCTTGCTGTGTTTCGGATACTTTACAATGGCACAATCTTCTGAGGGCCCTTACCTCGAAGTTTCCGAAGGCGCACTAATTCCTTTAAAATCTTCAAACACCGATGTACACATTGCGGGCACCATCGCTCATGTGTCCATCACTCAGACGTACCAAAATCTCGGGGAATCACCTATAGAGGCCAAGTATGTCTTTCCCATGAGTACGATGGCAGCTGTGCATGATATGAAGATGACCATTGGCAATCGCACCATCAAAGCTCAAATTTACGAAAAGCAACAGGCACAAAAAGTATACGATCAAGCACTGAATGAAGGAAAACGTGCGGCCAAGTTAGACCAACACCGACCCAATGTATTTCAAATGAATATGGGCAACATCATGCCTCGGGATGAAGTTGTTGTGACCATTTTTTATACAGAAATGTTGGTACCCACCAATGGCGAATACACTTTCGTTGCTCCTGGTGTGGTGGGTCCGCGTTTCACAGGTGAAAGCAGACGCGCAGAAGAGGCCTTTCATATGCCTTATTTGCCTCAGGGCAATGACGATCCTTTTGCGTACGATGTAACTGTGCATTTAAATGCTGGAATGACCATCAAAAATGTATACAGTACTACACATATGGTGAACGTGCACTACCCAAGTAGTGAAAAGGCAGAAGTCTTCTTATCCAAGAGCAACCAACATCCTGCTAATCGTGATTTTATCCTAAAATACAATCTTAGCGGCGACCGTATTCAAACGGGATTGTTGCTCTACGAGCATGGCGATGAGAAATTCTTCACCTTGCTCATGCAGCCGCCGCAAACCGTCAAAGCGGCCGAAATTCCTGCAAGAGAGTATCAATTTGTGGTGGATGTTTCAGGATCGATGCACGGCTATCCGTTGGAAGTTTCCAAGGAATTAATGCGCAATCTATTATTAGATTTAAAACCGAACGACACCTTCAATGTCTTGCTATTTGCAGCTAGTGCGTCCACTTTTCGTGACCAGGCTGTTATTGCCAATGAAGAGAACTTGGAAGCTGCAATCCGTTTTTTAAGTGCTTATCAAGGCGGTGGA
>CAWUKP010000101.1:0-8220 GCA_963922975.1 uncultured Spongiivirga sp.
TCCATGAAGTTTCGGTAGCTCAACTCGGCAATAGCATCAGCGTTTGGCTTACGCAGTTCCTGATACCGTTCAAAAATGGTCTCCCAATCATCTCCTAGCGCTTGCATGAGCTCATGCAGCTGAGTAATATCTTCGAAACCCGCATTCATCCCCTGGCCATAGAATGGCACCACAGCGTGCGCCGCATCGCCTACCAAAGCAACCTTGTCCCAGTACGTCCACGGATAGCATTTCATAGTTACCAAGGCACTCATGGGATTGTTTCTAAAATCCTCCAACAGTGTGGGCATCAACGGTACCGCAACTTGAAAATTATTTTGGAAGAATTCCATCACAGCTACATCTGTGGTCAGGTGTTCAAAAGAATTTTCACCTTCAAACGGTATGAACAAGGTGCATGTAAAACTACCATCGAGATTGGGCAAAGCAATAAGCATAAAGTTGCCGCGTGGCCAAATGTGGAGTGAGTTTTTATCAATTTGGTGCTGACCATTGCTATTGGCAGGAATACACAGTTCCTTATAGCCTGTGTCTAAGAATTCTTGAGAATAGTTGTAGCGACTTCGACGTTGCATTTTGTGACGCACGCGCGAGAAAGCACCATCTGCGCCAAACACCATATCGAATTGATACTCCTTCCACTCGCCTTTCTCAGACTCCCCAGTGTATAACTTCGCTTCAGGAAGTACGACGTCCCATACCTTTTCTTCAAATCTGAAGTGAACGCCCGCTTCCTCAGCCAAACTGATCATCTTTCTATTCAGAATTCCTCTAGAAATCGATGAAATAGCCTCTCCTTCCTTTCCGTAGTATTGAAAATAAACAGCTTGATTATTCAGGTGCATCGCGCGCTTATCCATCGGAATGGCAAGCTTCTGGACTTCGTCGTCAATTCCCACCATTTCAAGGGCTTTCCAACCGCGTTTAGACATTGCTAAGTTGATAGAGCGCCCGCTGAATTCCACATTTCTAATGTCGGGTCTACGGTCGAAAACCTCCACAGCATGACCGGCTTTGCGCAAGGTGAGTGCCAATAAACTACCGACAAGGCCGCTGCCTACCACGGCGATTCTTTTGGGTGTTTGCATGTACTTCAACTATGAGATACCGAGATTTGCATTCTTCGGTTCATGGCTAAAATACTGAATATCCTTTACAGCATTGTTTTATTCTCACGAAAGCATCCATAACCCATCATTCTTGCGTATATAAATACACATCCCACATCTCTGTGTCTACATATATTTTCCGCCCTTTGTTTCGACAGAGGGCTTTTCTTTTGTAATTTTTTCAAGTGATTACAGACCAAAGCGGTATGGAAAAAAAATTCACCGAACTCAGTACTGGAGCTTTTTTAAAAGTAGGAAACCAAGCTTCTTTAGAACCCTACAAACAAGAGCAAACACTGAAGCATTACACATTCATTTGGTCTACTCAAGACGATCTTGATTTAAGAGTAGATGCGCTTCCTTCTAAACTTGGCGCCAATCAAATGATGGCACTCACCCCTAACCAGTATTTGAAGGTAGAAGAATTAGGAGAAGCGATTGTTTATCAATTCAATAGAGAATTTTATTGCATCAAAGATCACGATAAGGAGGTTAGTTGTGCGGGCTTGTTGTTCTTTGGTTCGGAAACCGCTCCGGTGCTTCCTCTTGACCCGGCAAATCAAAGAAGTTTTGAGCTACTGCATTCGGTGCTTTTGGAAGAAATGGACACGGAAGATACCATTCAAGCAGAAATGCTTCGGATGATGGTGGCGCGTTTAATGATCAAACTCACGCGCATTTATAAGGAAACCCACCATATCGAAAGTAAGGCTCCAAAAAAAGTAGATCTGTTTCGTCACTTCAATATGTTGGTGGAAGAACACTTTCGGGAACAACATTCCGTAAGTTTTTATGCGGAAAAGCTATTTAAATCACCCAAAACACTCTCCAATAGTTTTGCAAGCTATCAAACCTCACCTTTGCAAATCATCCATCAAAGAATCGTTCTGGAAGCCAAAAGACTTTTGAATTATACAGACATGACCACCAAGGAAATTGCTTATAGTGTTGGATTTGATGACGCCTCTCATTTAAGCCGTCTTTTTAAGAAACAAACATTTATTTCACCTACGAGCTTTAAATCTAATTTTAGGAATAATTGACAGTTTATTAGTCATTTCTGTAAGTTGTTCAAATACCCTTCGACAACCTTTGCAAATCAACTATTATGAAAAAATACATTCCAATTGTTTTAAGACTGGCCGTAGCGGTCATCTTAATACAGACGTTACGATTTAAGTTTACAGCACACCCAGATAGTGTGTATATTTTTGAAACCGTAGGCCTTGAGCCCATAGGAAGAATTGGCATTGGCATTGCAGAACTCATTGCAGGTATTTTGATTCTTATTCCACGTACTGCATGGCTCGGAGCAACACTTACTCTAGGCATTATTGGCGGCGCCATCTTTATGCACCTCACCCAATTGGGAATTGACGTCAGAGGTGACGGAGGCGTACTCTTCACTACTGCAGTGGTTACCTTCACCTTAAGCGCGATTATTCTTTGGCTGTACAGATCTAGTATTCCAATTCTGGGGAAACGATTCAGCTAACTCAATACGATATACTAAAACTTAAAGCCTTGCATTTCGCAAGGTTTTTTATTTATGGGAATTTTTGACATGAATTGAGGTGTTTTTGCTATTTCTACATAAGTCTTACCGCAGCATCTTTGTATCAGAAATTAAACATAGAAAAATCATGAAATCAGTATTCGAACTTATCCAAATTTTACAAACACCGAAAGCAGCCACTTCACGAGTAATCGACAAGATTGTTCATTGTGATCAACACACTTTACACGATTATTACTGTGATGCCGAGATGCCCTATCATCAACACTTAGTGTAAAATTGACACGTAGCAAGGAAAAATTGCAATGGATTGCCCTTGATACACTTCAGAAATTTGTACCAACAAAAATTTTAAAGACATAAACATCAAAAACAAAAATTATGAACACATTTAATGTACCAACCAGAGAAGAAGTTAGCAATGATAACCAGCAAATCTTCGACAAACTCCAATCGCAATTGGGCTTTGTGCCCAATCTTTACGCTACCTACGCGCATTCAGATACTGCCTTGAGCAACTACCTTACTCTTTCAGGAAGTAAAACATCGCTCTCGGCTAAAGAGAAAGAAGTAGTGAATCTCGCCGTAAGTCAGGTAAATGAATGTCTCTACTGTCTTTCAGCACATACCGCCATCGGCAAGATGAATGGTTTCACAGAAGAACAAATTTTGGAATTAAGAGCGGGCAAGGCGAGCTTCAATAGCAAACTTGACGCCTTGGCCAGACTTGCCAAAAACATCACCGAAAACCGTGGTGCTACCAGTGAAGATGTGTTGGATAATTTCTTCAACCAAGGATATACCAAAGGGAATCTTGTAGATGTTATTGTCTTGGTTGGTGACAAAACCATCTCTAACTATCTGCACAGTACTACGCAAATCCCTGTAGACTTTCCAGTCGCTCAACCTTTGCAAGAAGGCGTTCTAGTATAATTCATTAGTAATCTTTAAAACATAGATCATGAAAACTATATTTTTCACTTTCGTAACACTTCTTTCTTTTGCCTTCACCACAAATGCACAAGAAGTACAAACCATTGCTTTGGAGCAGACTAAAGGTGAATTCACTCAAAAACAAATGACGGTTCCTGCCGGAACCTACATCTTCGAGATCGCTAACAACAATGTGGGTCACGATGTAGGCTTTGTATTGGTCAAAAAAGGTGAAGACATTACCAATCCTAAAAACCACATCCAAACGGCCTATGTAACCCAAGCCGTGGCCACAGGAGAAAAGCAAAGCTCTAAGCCTACTACCTTAGAAAAAGGAGAGTATTATTATTTCTGCCCCCTAAACCCAACTGCCACAGACAATACACTGAAAGTAGAATAATTTTTAAGTGTGAAATCGCAAAGAAGCTTCGATCGTAATAGTCGAAGCTTTTTTTATTTCGAGCGCCTAGGCATACCTTTGTTGAAAACTCACCATCATGAAAAAGCTTGTTTTCCTAATAGCTATTACCCTTGTCGCCTGCAAAGAGAAAAACGCGCCGACCACTACCCAAGAAACTCCTAAAAAGACGATTTTAGAAGAAATTGCTTCTGCCCATGGCTTCGACAAATGGCAAGATGTCAATTCTATTGAATTCACATTTAATGTTGACCGAGATAGCAATCACTTTGAGCGCCGTTGGACTTGGGAACCCAAGCTGAGTAAGGTGACCATGTTTTCGGGTGATCAAACCGTTTCTTACACACGAAAAAGTACGGTAGACAGCACTTTACAAAGAGCTGATGGCGCTTTCATAAACGACAAATACTGGCTTCTTGCTCCTTTCAACCTCATCTGGGATCAAGAAAACTTCACCTACCAACACGAAAAAGACGCCATGGCACCTATCCGTGCCGTGCCCATGCAGCGATTGACCATAGTGTATGGCGCCGAGGGCGGTTATACCCCAGGTGATGCCTACGATTTTTACTTTGAAGACGATTTTGTGATCAAAGAATGGGGCTTTCGAAAAGGAAACGCTGCAGAAGCAGGACTGGTGACCAGCTGGGAAGATTACGAAACCTTCAACGGATTAAAGATCGCGAAAACGCATCGACGAAGTGAAGGCGACTGGACCTTATACTTCAGTGATATCAAGGTGGAATGATTCCCTAAACACCGTAGCCCGGTGCCAGCAAACGCTGCCATTCTGGGTGCTCTTTGAGATAGACAGCTACAAAGGGGCATAAAGGCACCAACTTACGGCCAAGATTGTCTATATCCTTCAGCGCGAATTCCACTAATTTGGTGCCAATGCCTTGGCCTTCCAAGATTACAGGTACTTCGGTATGGGTAAGATAGATTCCATTTTTGGCTACCAAGTAGGTGATGAAAGCCCAATACCCATCCACTTCAACTTCGTAGCGCTTTTTTTCCGTGTTCTTAACGATTGTATTCATTAACCTACGAAGTTCATTTTACCGTGACTGCCATCACAATACGGCTTGTTTTCGGAATGACCACATCGGCAAAAGGCTGTGGAACGCTTCTGAATTTCTTCTGAGCCATCAGCAAGTGCCACTTTCAGAGTTCCCTGAACCAATAAGGGGCCGTTCTCAACAACACTAACTGGAATTTCCGAACTAGGCTGCGATGCTTCTTGTTGCTTTTCCCCCTTCATGTAGAAAGTGAGTGCCGCTGAAGGACATTTGGATATCTGATCTTTGAGCGCTTCTTGAGAAGCATTTTCAGCTTTGATCCATGGTTTCTCTTCAGGGTTGTATACCTGCGGAAGTGTTTTTACGCAAATCTCTGAATGAATGCACTTTTGAGGTTTCCACACCACCACGAGGTCTCCGTTGGTGTATTCTTTGACAATTTCTTGGGCCATTGGTTTTTCTTTTCAAGATACGAAAAATGTCATTCGCCCTGTGCCCGCTTCGAAAGGCCGAAACCGATGAGGGCGCTCAGTATGGCTGCTACTAATAAAGCTGTAAAACTGAGGCGTAGAGAGGATAGGTCAGACAGGAATCCTAGAATGGCTGGACTCACCAAAAAACCGAAATACCCGAAGCCTGCAACAAACGAAATGCCTTCGGCAGAAGATACTCCTTTAGATTTTCCCGCTAGGCGAAATAATTCAGGAATGATGACGGAATACCCAAGGCCCACCAATCCAAAGCCCAAAATGGTCACCCATAAAGATGCTGCGAGAATGGAGGTGAAGCCCAAGGCTCCAATTAAACAACCACCAATGATGATGGGCAACGACCCAAATCGTTTGCTAACCCCGTCGCCAAAAAATCGCCCAATCGTCATGGTAGTTGAAAAGACGACGAAACCCAGTCCTGCTAAACCTTCGGAAGTAACCTTGACAATATCTTGTAGATAGAGTTTACTCCAGTGCTCTATGGCACCCTCGCTTCCCATGATCAAGAAAGCCACGATCGTCAGACCCAACAAGGGCTTCAAGAGCTTCAAACTAAAACCTTTGCTTTCACTTTCAGAAGTGTCTCTACTTCCTCCTTTTATGGTGAAGTACGCCTTTGCGACCAGCAGGTTTGTTAGAATCACCCCTGCAGCAGCGTACCCCATATGCAGCACCGGAACTTCAAAGTAGGAGATCACCAAACTACCAATTCCTGCTCCTAAGACACCTCCCAAACTGAAAAAACCGTGAGAAGCCGACATGAAATGAACGTTGTCTTCCTTTTCGATTTCAGAGACCAAGGCATTCATGGCAATATCTGTCAAACTAATCATAAGTCCGGTAGCGAATAATGCAAGGCAAAGTAATGCGTAGGAAGGAGCGATCAAAGGCAACAAAAAGCTAAGTGCAAAAACGACGATCCCGAGAATCGTAGCTTTCCCCAAGCCTAAAACTTTGGTGATTTTGGGTGCGATGGGAATCATTAGTAATGCACCAAGCGAAAGACAGAATAAGGCAATGCCCAACTGACCATCGTTGATGACCAACTTTTTTTTGACATGAGGAATGTACAATACCCAAGTTCCCGCCATGATATTCAAGGAAGCAAATACCCAAGCAGGCGCAAAATAGCGCAGTTTAGAAAGAATGAGTACTAAGGAGTTCAAGGAAGGGAAGTTACATATTTTTTTGAATGCCCTCTTTGAGTTTCTGCCCGAAACGATACATGTCTTCAAAAGAACAATAGAAAGGCGCTGGCGCCAAGCGGATCACATTAGGTTCTCGCCAATCGACAATGACACCCTCTTTCATCAAATAATCAAACAACGAACGACCCTGCCCATGCAGAAAAACGGAAAGCTGGGTACCTCTTGCTTCAGGCGTAATGATCTCGAAAGTAGAAGAAGGCACTTCCCGATCAATTTCTTGTAGAACGAATTCGAGATATGCCACAATCTTATCGCGTTTGGTGATCAAGGCATTCATCCCAACTTCTTCAAAAAGTTGCAAAGAAGCCAAATACGGTGCGACTGCTAGCACAGGTGCATTGCTCAATTGCCAGGCGTCTGCATTGTTCATCGGTTCAAATTCGGGCTTCATCAAAAAACGGGTTTCCTTGCTGGTGCCCCACCAACCTTCAAAACGTGGTAGATCTGTTCTCCCCAAATAGCGCTCGTTGATATACACACCCGAAGCATTGCCGGGGCCGCTGTTCATGTATTTATAACTGCACCAAGCAGCGAAATCCACATTCCAGTCACTGAGATGAAGCTTCACATTACCAACCGCATGGGCCAGATCCCAACCTACTTTTGCACCTGCCTGGTGACCAGCGGCGGTAATTTGTTCCATGTCGAACACCTGCCCGTTGTAGTAATTGACGCCTCCAATTAGCACCAAGGCTAGTTCGTCTCCGACCTCTTCAATTTTTTTCAGGACATCTTCGGTTCTCCAAAAGTGTTCTCCAGCTCTTTTTTTGACCTCTACAATTACGTCGTCAGGATCATAGCCGTGAAATTTGGCCTGACTGGCTAGCATATACTGATCGCTGGGAAACGCTTTTTCCTCACAGAGGATTTTAATGCGCTTGCCTTCTGGTTTGTAAAAACTAACCATTAAGAGATGCAGGTTCACGGTGAGCGTGTTCATCACGGTGATTTCCTCAGGTTTCGCACCCACCACCTTTGCCAAGGGTGCCGCGAGACGCTCATGATAGTCCCACCAAGGTTTTTCGGCATAAAAATGTCCTTCTACTGCCAACTCACGCCAGTCGTCCATAATCTCATCCACATAGGCTTGTGTCAATTTAGGCTGAAGACCTAAGGAGTTCCCTGTGAAGTAAATAACCTGCTTTCCATTCACCTTGGGAAAGTGAAAAGCATCTCGATAGGATCGTAAAGGATCTTGAGCATCTAGCTCTTGGGCAAACTGCAGTGAATTTTCAAAATGCATAGGCAATATTTCCTCAAAAATACGATTTCCACCAAAGCTTTGTGTACCTCTGTTGCCATATCTTTGTTGAACAGAAAAAGGAAATCATGCACTTTATTCCAGAAGCTTTAGACCAGTATGTAGTGGCGCATTCAGAAGCTGAACCCCCCTTGCTTCAAGAACTCACCCGCGAGACCTATCAAAAGGTGTTACAACCTAGGATGTTGAGTGGTCCTTATCAAGGGCGCGTGCTCAGCATGATTTCGAAATTGGCAAGCCCAAAAAATATTCTTGAAATTGGTAC
>CAWUKP010000102.1:0-8157 GCA_963922975.1 uncultured Spongiivirga sp.
TATTTTTTCTTCCGAAGTTGGCCGTAGGCCTTGGGATGATAGGGGTCATTCTTCAACGTTTTTTTACGGTAGTTCTCTGATACCTTTCTCGTGATGAGTTTGATCTTTTCCGCCACTTGTTGATTGGGAAACAATTGATGATAACAACGCAAGGCCCACAATCGGAGCAATTGATCGTACAGAATGTAGCCCTCCGTGATGTATTCATCAGCCCAATTACCGGATCTGGGAACGTACATCAAGTGATTGTTGTTGAACTCCCAAGCCTCCATCACCTGCAAACCACGGTTGAGATGCTCTAATAATCCTGCGGCAAAAGCAGTGTCTTCAGTAAGCAATGCATAGTTACAAACCCCAATGATAAACCAGGAAACGGTATCTACGCGACCCGCCAAACCTCCAAAGCTCAATTTGGTTTTAGGTTTATCGAAAAATACATTGGACGGAATATTCCCCTGGGGATGTTGATGATCTGCCAGGGTAAGTAAGGTAGCGCGAGCGGTGCGTATGAGTTTTTCATCCTCAGATAAGAGTGCTGCCAAACTGCAGATAACGCCATCACGCGCCCAAACGCGACGATAGTTGGTGATATCGTTTGCGCTGGCCAAAAAACCCTTCTCGGAGGCTACTTGGTGCAATAATTCGATGGATTTGGAATAGGCTATTGACATGGATCGAATTAGGCTTTGTGAGTTACTCCTTTGCCAGGGTTAGCTGTGTGGTCATTCTTTTCAAAACGAAATACGCCAAGAGTAAAAGTGACATCGGAATCAAGGTGTAATAAAATGCATTCTCAGGACCTTGATTTTTGAATAACCAACCAATGATTCTAGAACCAAAAGTACCTCCTAAAGCAGAAAAAAGTACAATGAGCCCTGTCATCGGGCTATGTAGTTTTTTGGGCAAAGCACTAAGTACCACGGAATTCAGTAAGGGGTAAATGGGCGCAATAAATAAACCAATAATTGGAAATGCAAAACCAATTAACGGAATATCTGAAATGGAGTTGATTTCACCCACACTCACACCAATGGTTTTCGGAAGTACAAATACCACCATTCCCATGGCAATAATTGTACAAATGGAAAGCACCCAAATCCAATCAACCTTTCGGGTTAATACGCCCGCCAACAAGCGCCCAATAGCCAATGAGATCGCCAAAATACTTGCCATCATGATGCTCACGTTTTCAGGAAGCTTGAGCACCTTATCATTGAATGACGGCAACCAAGTCATAATTCCTTGCTCGATCATCACGAAAAGAAAAGCGCTTATGATGAAAACAATAATCAAGAAACGAGACATGAGTCGTATCATTTGTAAAAAATCATCCCGTAGATTAGCTCCTGGAATAGGCGGTTGTTTCTCAAATTTTGTAAAGAGCAAGAACAGAAACGAAACAATCGATAATCCAGCCAACAACCAATATACATTCAACCACGCGTTGACATCATTTTCGGCGTTGAAGGCGGGAAACAAGAAATAAGCAAGGGCGATTCCAATCATGAAGACCCCTTCAATACTGCTCATCAAGCTGTTGTGCTCTTTGGCGTTGGCGGTAACCATTCCTATCATGGAATACACTGAGACTTTGATCAAAGCGAACGAAACACCGACCGTTGCGAAGAGTAACTTGGCGCTGTTGAAGGAATTTCCAAAATACATGGCAATACAGGCAAGAGAAACCAATAAGAGTCCAATGAGCATTCCTCTTTTGTATCCCAATCTTGGTAAAAAGGAAGCGATAAAAAAAGATACTATGGCAATTGGAAGGTCTTTGAAAGCTTCCAAAATACTGGCTTGCACTTCATCGACACCATAGTTTTTCTGTGATTTCAAAATGACAATCCCCACACTATTCAACAGAATAGCAAACACAAAATAATTTAGAAAGAGTGATATCTTGATGCCTAGATTCTTCATGAGCCAAGCGCTATGTGTACTGCAGAAAGTTTACCAAAAGAATCCTACTACAATGGCTGTAATGATCAACAAGATGACGGCCAACTTACGGTAGTTTTTGTACCACGGAAGGGCCTTTAACTCCTCAGTTTCCTCTGTGAACATGCTGGAGCGATAGGTATATTCAGCCACCTTATCAGCCGGTGGAACTGGCGTAGCCAAACTCACCACTACATGGATCAATACACAAATGACAAAAAGTAAACTTGCCTTTCCTAAAAAGTGTATCTCATTGATCGCTGGCGCCCATTCAAACACCTGAGAAAGTATCATCAAGACGGCCATAGAGAATCCGATCAGCAAACTCACAATCGAACCGTTACCATTGGCGCGTTTCCAGAACAGACCTAGAATGAAGGTTGAAACTGCAGGTGGACACGTATAGGCAATGACCAACTGAAGGTAATTCCACAACGAATCACTGACTTTTTCAATCTGCGGCACCCAAGCAATGGCCAAGACGACCAAAATGACTGTGGTGATCTGCCCAACGCGCACGAGTTGCTTACTGGTCAATTGCGGATTTAGCTTCTTCACGAAGTCCATCGTTACCAAGGTAGAAGCTGAATTGAAGGTTGCGGATACGGACGACATCATTGCGGCCATCAAGCCTGCCACCACCAGACCTAAAATGCCTGTAGGCAACAACTTAAAGAGCAAGACCGGATAGGTCAAGTTCGGACAATCGGCAAGATTATCGCAGATACTACCGTCGGTTAATGGATAATTTAAGCCCATTCCGATGAGCGACTCTTGATTATACAAAATGATAGCCAGAACACCAGGCACCACCATGATGAAGATCACAGGAAGCTTAAGAAAACCTGCAAACAAAGCACCCCATCGACCGTGATTTAAATCTTTTGCGCCCAAAACGCGTTGCACCATGAATTGATTGTTCGCCCAGAAATAAAAGCCCAAAAGTGGTACTCCAGAGAGCAAACCCCACCAAGGCATGAACTCGTCGTTGGAAGGTCGTACCAAGCTAAACACTTCATCCGAAGTGGAAGGCATATACTTTCCGTCGGCTGCTCGATCTCCAAAATCGACCTGCCCATTAGCCAACATAGCATCTAAGCGATCGCTCATTGCACCCCAACCGCCTCCTAGGGTATCGAAAGCGAAGTATGTAAGCAGAATAGAACCAATAATGAGTAATATGGCCTGAATTACTTCAGTTTGTATCACCGAGTTTAATCCACCAGGAATAGTGTAAGCTGCTGCTGCAATGGCAAGTATGATCAAAATCCAAAGGGCATCAATACCAGGGAATAATAGCGATAGTACAATCTTTCCGACATACAGACCTGCAGCAGTATCTACTAAAATATTTCCTACTACTGTGATGAAGCTAAAGTAATAACGTGACCTGCTATCATATCTTCTTTCCAGAAATTCGGGCATGGTGTAAACGCCTGAACGCAAGTAAAAAGGCAAGAAGAAGATCGAGAAAAAGATAAGGACGACGACGGCAAACCACTCGTAGTTATAAACGTTAACATTGGTCTGAAAAGCGTCAGAGGCAAGCCCTACCAGTGTAGAACTTGAAATATTTGCGGAGAATAAGGCAATCCCGACAATGGGCCATGTCATGGTTCTACCGCCAAGGAAATAATCTTCTGAACTACTTCGCTTTGACTTCGAGATCCCATAAATAATAATACCGACTAGGTAAATGACGATTACGGCAATGTCAATTCCACTGAGCGTATCCATATATGCTAATTTGGTTAGTTAGTTGCGTTGCTGCTGGGCTTTTGATGGTTTCTATGCATTTTTCTTAAAAAAGTAAATCAAAAGCTATCGAATATACATTTTTCGGGCTGCAAATGAAAATAATAGCAATTTTTGACTAGCTTAGCCTTCTACCGAAAACGTTTGCTGTTAATATTTCTCCCCTATGAAAGAGGTTACTCTTAAGGACATTGCTCAGATTCTTGGTATATCCGTTACTACGGTTTCCAAAGCTCTGAAAGGTTACAAAGATGTGAGTGAAGACACAAGACGTTCAGTGATGATGTTAGCAGAAAATCTCAATTATAAGCCTAACGCCTTTGCTTTAAACCTCAAGAACAAAGAATCGAAAACCATCGGACTTATTGTACCCGAAATCGCACATCACTTTTTTTCGAATATCATTCAAGGGGTTATTGCCGAGGCAGAAAAGAATGGCTACATGGTAATTGCCTTACAATCTAGCGAATCCAACTACGTGGAAAAAAAGCAACTAGAGATGTTGATGGATAAACGCGTTGATGGCATCCTTTTGGCTATTGCCGATGAGACGGAAACCTATGAACATCTTGAGGATATCTTGAAAAAGGAAATTCCTTTGGTACTGTTTGATAAAGTTACCGAGACTATTAATTGCTCCAAAGTCACCATAGATGATAAAAAAGCTGCTTTCCAAGCCGTTGATCTGTTGATCCGATCTGGATGTAAAAAGATCGTTCATCTACGCGGTCCTTTGGGAGCGCCAAACGCCGCCGATCGTCATGAAGGGTATCTGACAGCGCTCAAAAAACACGGCCTCGTTTACGATCCAAAAATGGTATATCTGTGCGATGGGTATAGCGTTTCGGATGGGAGAAAGCATATCGACATTGCTTTAAAGGAACACCCAGATTTGGATGGTGTGTTTACCATCACAGATCATGTAGCGGCTGGCGTGTTGCAGCGCTTACACGAGAAAAAAGTGAAGGTGCCCGAAAGTGTTTCAGTCATGGGTTTTAGCAATTCTGTAATTTCTTCAGTGCTTTCCCCAGCACTTTCAACGATTGACCAGCCCGCCACTCAAATGGGGCGTGAAGCGGTCAATCTGCTTTTAAAGGAGATCAACGGGCGACGAGAAAAGAAAAAAATCGAACACTTCCAAGTGCAGCTTCCTACAAAGCTGATCAAACGCAATACCACCAAACCTTAGGCACATGGCGAACGTGACGCTCAAAGAGATTGCGAAAAGTCTTGGGATTTCGGTAACCACTGCTTCCAAAGCATTAAAAGATTATCCAGACGTCAGTGCAGAAACCAAAAATGCTGTGCGATCCTTAGCTCAGCAACTCGATTATCGACCCAATTCACTGGCGCTTAATTTACGGAACAAGGAAACCAAAACGCTGGGGGTTGTCATTCCGAGAATTGACCACAACTTCTACTCTAGTGTACTCAATGGCATCATTGAAGAAGCCCGAATGAAGGATTATTTGACCATTATTCTCTTTTCAGAAGACTTGTACGAATTGGAGAAGGCACAAATTGCCTTACTTCTCGAAAAACGCGTAGATGGAATTCTCATATCACCTGCTTCAGAAAATACTTCGCTGGAGCATCTTCAAAATGTATTAGATCGAAGTATTCCATTAGTCACTTTTGATAAAACTACCTCTCTTCTGAACTGTTCACAGGTGAACATTGATGATGAAGTAGCCGCATTTGAAGGAGTGAATCACCTTATCAAAACGGGCTGTCGAAAGATTGCGCACTTTCGGGGCCCGCTGCATCCTGAGACATACAATAGACGCTTGCAAGGCTACCGGCGCGCGTTAGAATCTCAAGGATTGCCTTTCGAAACATCTTTGGTCTATACCGCTTCTCAACTTTCGTTTGAAGATGGCTATCAGTTGGCGGAGCGCTTATTTACAGACCATCAAGACATAGACGCCATTTTTGCGATGACGGATCTTGTCGCTTTGGGATGTTTAGCCTATTGCAAGCAGCAGGGCATTGATGTTCCTAATCAAGTATCTATTCTGGGCTTTAGCAACTGGTTTATGGGTGGGCATAGCGAACCTAAACTATCCACTGTACATCAACCCATTAGAGAATTGGGTCGTGAAGCGGTGGGACTTTTGCTGAGAGAAATTATCCAGCGAAAGGAGAAACAAGCAGTGGCGTTTGAAACCACTTCGCTTCCCACCAAATTGGTGCTAAGAGAAACTACTCGGCCTGTTTTAAAAACCTAATATTCCGTTGTAAGCCTGAAAACTTAGTTCTTTTCACCGCAGAATTCTTGAAAACCTTGTTGAACGTTTCTTGTGTAATCTCTTCCCAATCCTTTTTGGTCATTGACAATAATTCTGGATGTGGGTTGAACAAAGGTTCGCGATGTGGTTTTGAAAAACGATTCCAAGGGCAAACATCCTGACAGACATCACAGCCAAACATCCAATTGTCTAGTTTCCCTTTGAATGCTTCTGGAATACTGTCTTTCAACTCAATAGTGAAGTAGGAAATACATTTACTACCGTCTACCACATAGGGTGCCACAATGGCCTCGGTTGGACACGCATCGATACAGGCAGTACAGCTTCCGCAGTGATCGGTTGTTGGCATATCGTAGTCTAAGTCTAGGTCAACGATGAGCTCAGCGATGAAGTAAAACGACCCCAATTGTTTGGTCAATAAGTTGCTGTGTTTTCCCATCCAACCCAATCCACTTTTTGCGGCCCAGGCTTTGTCCAGTACCGGAGCCGAATCTACAAATGCGCGGCCGTGCACTTCGCCTATTTCCTCTTGAATAAACTCTAGTAAACGCTTTAGTTTATCCTTGATCACAAAGTGATAGTCAGTGCCGTAGGCGTATTTAGATATCTTGGGGGCTTCAGAATCTTCTTGCAGTTTAGGTGTGTGGTAATTCAACAACAGGGAAATCACACTTTTAGATCCTTCTACTAATTTGGTGGGGTCTAATCGCTTGTCGAAGTGGTTTTCCATATACTTCATCTCCCCGTGCATATTGTTGGTGAGCCAAGCCTCCAAGCGAGGCGCTTCTTCTTCCAGAAATTCGGCCTTAGAAATCCCGCAAGAAAGGAAGCCAAGCCTTTTGGCTTCTGCCTTTATGATTTGCGTATGTAGCTGTCTACTCATTGCGGTTCTCGTCTTTTTAATTGAATGAGCACCTCCTTAGGTCTTAAGGTAATCAGCGGATTCAAGGTGACACTTTTCACGGAAGTGGTCAGATGGAATGTTTTTATAATTTCCGCAATGGCTATGATCATTTCATAGGTGGCAAAAGCACTTCCAATACATTTTCGAGGTCCTGCTCCAAACGGATAGTAATAGTCGCCAAATTCTTTATCCGAAAGGGTTTGAAACCTTTGTGGGATGAACACCTCTGGATCTTGCCAAAAGTCTTTGTGACGATGCAATTCGAAGAGCGACAGCAATACCAACGTTCCTTTGTCGAAATGAAATCCATTCACTTCTACCTCCTGGGTAGTCACTCTATCGAGCACATAAGCAGGAGGATAGATACGCATGGCTTCATGGATACAGGAGGATATCAAAGATAGACGAGATAGGTTCTCAATGCTGTACTCCTGACATTCCATGCTTTGTACTTCTTTGAAAAGCCGATTTTGCAACTCCGCATCTTTCGCAATGTGAAATAGGGTGAAAGAAAGGGCATTGGCCGTCGTTTCATGACCAGCAGTAAACAAGATCATGAGCTCGTCAATGAGTTGCGCTCTCGACATCTTACTACCATCTTCGTAGGTAGCATCCAGTAGCATCTGCAGAAGGTCTACCGTTTCCTTATCGCTAGATTGACGATTGTCTACAAGTTCGTTAAGTATACTTCGGGCTTCTGCTGAAAACTGAAGATGTTTCCGTAGCTTGCCTGAGCCTTTAAACCACCATTTCAAATAGGGTTGGCGCATTTCTCTCACCAACATCTCCTGGTTGATTTCCGTGATCTCTTTGAGTCGAGCCATTGGTGCTGACACCTCCAGACTACTAAACAATGCCTTGGCCACCACTTGGAAGGCCAAATCCCCCATTTGAGGCAACATATCAATCTCGTGAGCTGTTGGAAGTTTCTCCAGTTCACCTTTGATTGTTTTGGTCATGATTTGGATGAGCCCCCTCAGACTCTTCATATGAAAAGCGGGTTGTATCATCCGACGATGTTTGCGCCAGTGCTCTCCTTCAGCGGTAAGGATGCCCTCCCCAATGTACTTGGCCAGCTCTTGCGTTTGCAATTTTGATTTAGAAAAGGATTTATGTTGCTTTTGCAATACTTGCTGCACCACAATAGGGTCTCTGGAAAAAACGAGCTTTCCAGCACCCAGTGTGGGGATGGCAAAGGTATCGCCATACTTTTCGAAGTTAAGTCTGTGAAAAGGCAGAGGATTCTTCAGGATTCGGCCGCTATTCCGGAGAACGCTCCAACGGGAGGCGTGGTGTAGGGTTTTCATC
>CAWUKP010000103.1:0-8153 GCA_963922975.1 uncultured Spongiivirga sp.
ATGCAGTTGAAGACATGGCCCAACACATCGTTAAACTAGTGCAAAATCCAGATTTGGTAAATACGTTGACAACCAATGCCCGTGCAACTGCCGAGACCTTTGATTGGGAAGCCATTCGGCATCAATGGAAAACTATTTTGAACCTATGCTGAAGCGCACAATCTTTTCGGTAGGGCAGCGGCTTCGAAATCCTTCGATTACTCCATGGCTAAAGTTTCTGAAGGCTTCTGATCAGTGGACCATCGAACACTTGGAGCAATATCAGCTTGAAAAACTGCAAGAGCTGGTTCAGTTTGCGTATCGTTACGCTCCTTTCTACAGAGAAAAGTTCGATGCGCTTGGATTGAAACCCGAAGATATCCAATCGTTAGAAGACGTTCAAAAGCTACCCACCCTCACCAGAAAGGACTTAGTACAGCACAACCAAGAAATACATACCGAGTATCATTTCCACAAGACGTTTCGAGCGATCACCTCGGGCTCTACGGGAGATTCACTCGTGTTTCAACGCGACGAATCGGCCGACTCTTTCAATCGGGCTGCCATTTTTCGGGGGTATTCGTGGTATGATATTCAACCTTGGGAGCGCAACGGATATTTCTGGGGTTTTGATTTCAACCGCAAAAAACGTTTGAAAACCAAAGTGTTGGATGCCTTGCAGAATCGTTTCCGTATCTTCAATTACGAAGAAAAGGCATTTAGACGTTTTGTTCAAAAACTGCGCAAGGCTTCTTATATTCACGGGTATTCTTCTGCCGTGTTCCATACAGCAAAATTGATCAATGAGTTGTATGAAACGTCGCCTGTACAGCTCAAAATGGTGAAAGGGACGTCTGAGAAGATCTATGATAGTTATCAGGAAGAAGTTCAGAAGGCTTTCGGTGTGAAAATGGTCAGTGAGTACGGCGCCACAGAGTCGGGAATTGTAGCTTTTGAATGTCCCGAAGGCCATATGCACATCAATATGGAAGGGGTTTTGGTGGAAGAAGAGGAAGGGGAAATCCTAATCACGAATCTGCAAATGAAATCCTTTCCGTTGATTCGTTATCGATTAGGGGATTATGTCACACTAGCCCCCAAAGAAAAAAAATGTGCCTGCGGAAGGGCGCATCATATTATTGAAGATATTACGGGACGGATCGGTCTTAATGTCTACGGAATTGAAAAGATTTACCCAAGCTTTACCTTTTACTACATCTTCAAGAATCTCGGGAATAATCACAATTTGAAACTGACCTATCAGGTGATTCAACAAACCAAAGGAACACTCGATTTCTATGTGGAAGAAGCACTAGATGCTGAAAGTCAACTCCTTGTAAAACAAGAGATTGAGAAATATTTTGGCAACGATATGCGCTACACACTCACCCAGAATCATAGGCCTTCACAACAAAAAAAGAAGAAAAAGAGTTTTATATCCTATATTTAGGCCAATATGGCCAGTCAATCCCCCAAAAGAACCATTCACTTTGAGCTTTCGGAGCGCAAACTACTGTTGCGCATCTTCGATCTGTTGTCGGTGGTTTTGGGTGTTTTTTTGGTATCTACTTTCTTTCACCTGGAATATATTGAAGTGACCTCAGAGAATTGGTATTGGATTATCGTACTGTTGCTCTATCTCACCTTTTTCTGTAATATTTTTGAGTGTTATGATCTGGTGCGCTCCAGTAAATATGATCAAGTAGCTCCCAATGTGATTTTGGCCTGTTCCGTCACCGTACTCTTTTATCTGTTAACACCGAAGATTACGCCTGTTCTTCCAGAAAGCAGGATTCAGATTCTCTATTTTTATTTGGCGATCACACTACCTATCCTGATTTGGCGCTGGGCCTATATTTTCTTTATTACTTCACCCAAGTACCACAAAAATGTATTGTTAATCGGCACAAGTAACGAGGTAAGAGGCATGAATAAAGCTATTGAAGAGACCACTTCCTCTATTCAAGTGGTGGGATATATCAATACGGGTCTCAAGCAGGATGCTTCTTTGGAAACCATTCAAGAATTTAATGAATACGATTTGCAAAGCATTATCAAAAAGAATGGCATCTCCGAAATCATCGTGGCCAGTAATGAATCGGACGACATTGCGAAATCTATTTTTGATGATTTGATATTTCTTTTGGAGAGCGGCTTCAGCATACGTGAATTTACGCAGGTCTACGAAGAGATCACCAATCGCATTCCAGTGCAACACATTGGGAAGGATTTTTACCGCTATTTTCCGTTTAGTAGGAGCAATCAAAACAAGCTATACCTTTTCTACCAGCGGTTCATGGATATTCTTTTGTCTATTTTTGGGCTCTTGTTAGGCTTAGTTCTATTGCCCTTTGTGGTGATTGGAAATCTTTTAGGCAATCGCGGGCCTTTGTTCTATTCTCAAAAGCGCGTAGGAAAGAACAACGAACTCTTCGCTATTTTCAAGTTGCGTAGTATGGTGGTGAATGCCGAAAAAGACGGCGTAAAATGGGCACAAAAGAACGATCCACGCATTACAAAATTTGGCAAGTTCCTCAGAAGCACACGTCTGGATGAATTCCCTCAGTTGTTCAATGTATTGAAGGGAGATATGAGTATCATCGGCCCAAGACCAGAGCGACCAGAATTCGTAAAGACACTCACGGAAAAACTGCCTTTCTATCAAACACGACATGTCATCAAACCTGGTCTTACAGGTTGGGCACAGGTAAATTCGGATTACGGTTCTTCGGAAGAAGACAGTCTACACAAATTGCAATACGATCTGTACTACATCAAACACCGTAGTTTTATTCTGGACCTGCGTATTATCATCAAAACCCTCAGTACCATTCTGTTCTTTAAAGGTCGCTAAAGTGCCTTTACGTGCCTGTAGAGAAAACCGTATCGGAAGAGCAAAGCAACCAGCAAAACAACCAAAATAGGTGCAAAGCTTTGGACTCCTAGCATCCACAAAAGAAGACCCAGAAATAGAAGCATGATGAGCCCTAGTAAGTAAGGACCAATCCAATTGGGCAAGTTTTTTCTCAACAGTATAAAACTTAAAACCAAATTCGGGGCAAAGGCCCACAGCGTATTGAAGTTTCGATGCGTGGCCGTATGATCCGTGGCAAACCACAAGAAACAAAGAATAACCCCTGCCAAGCCTGTGATAAAGAACAAGCCAAAGTCTAACCATTTGGAGCGTTGGTTCGTTTTGTAGTCTCGATACGTTCGCCAAAGGACAAACCCCAGGATTAGCAATAAGAAAAATAGGGGTGAAATGAAGAAATTAGTGCTAAAGTCGCGCGTAGGTTTAGAGAGTAAAACCGAATAGCTTTTTACCAACGACTTTTCATGGTTGGCGGCGCTGTCAAAAGCCTCGAATACGTAGTCTGGCAAGTACATCAGTTCTTTGGGCGACGCTTCTCTGTCCGTAACCGCACCCAAAGCAAGATCGATTCCGAAACTTCCCCAGCTATTAAAGTGCAAATACTCCTGCAAAGCTTCTCGGAAAGTCATGGGCTCCGTATATGCCTCGTTGAAGGCAATGGCGTTGGTGCTAGATTGTTCCATCACATCCCACATCTTCGTAGCGCAATTCTCAAAGAAGAAATCGTAGAGATAATCGCGATTTTCGGGTCGCGCATTGTTCTCGAGGAAATCAAAAATAGCTTGTTTTTGTTGTGGCGTGAGCGACAGTACCTGTTCCTTCACCCAGCGTTCCTCGTAATTATACATAGCCATGAAGCGTTCAAATCTCGAACGACTCAGCTGATAGAGCAACTTACCTCGTGCAAACTTGGTGTAGAAACCGGGAGTATCAAAATCAAAGGTTCCGTAGTTGTAAACAATATCGAAAGGATAGTTAGGGTCCTTCACCCTGAAGGCGCTGTGACCAAAAGCAGTATACAACACATCACCAGGCCCACATGTGAGAACGCTGATCTCCGCTTCGTTTGAAAGTTGAATGTCTTGTGCAGAAAAGAACCAGGAAAAGAGTACAAATATCAAGAATGGCCGGTGCCGCATGCGAGGTGAGTTTCCGCTAAAATACAAGTTCTTCAGAAACTGATTAACGGAAGAGTTCCCAATCAATTTTCAAAGAGAAAACGTTGGAATAGATGGCCGCGCTTTGATCTCCAATGTCTGTCAAGGCGTAGTCTAATTGAATGCCTTTGTATTTAAAACCTACTCCAATGTTAGGCTGAAAGCTCACGCTTTCTGAACCATCCAATTGAAGTTCGTTTTGAAAATTTCCCATACCCGCGCGTACAAATACCATATCGACATAACCAAACTCTAAGCCCAAAGCTGGCGTCATGCTCGCAATGGAAGTAGAGATTAAATCGTTGGTTTCCGCAAAGCGAAAGTTCAGATCCACTTCAGCGAGTAGCGTATAATCGTAATGAAAGGTCATTTTTTTGGCAATTCCTAGTTGCATCTTCGGAATGGTAATCTCCGTAGTTTCTGGCAGTTCTTGCTGCGGAATTTGATCGCTAACACCTTCAAAAATATCCTCGTCAATTTGCCAAGTGTTGAAGGTCGTGGTAATGTCTCGAAGCATCAGGCCATAGTGCCAATCGTTGTCAGAGGTATACTGGATACCTAAATCGAAGCCAAACCCCCAAGATTTGGCAAAATCGCCAATAACGCGTCGAATGATTTTGGCATTCACCCCATAACTGAGATTTACAGCTTGCAGTTTTCTCGCATAAGAGAGCGTCAACCCGTAATCTGCGGCAGAAAACAAACTAATTCTATTGAAATCAATATTACCTTGTTCGTCTATCAACTGGGTCGTATTCAGAATGTCGTCCACCCCAAAACGAATCAACGAAATACCAACGGCACTCTGGCTATCCAAGGGCATCGCGAAACCAGCATAATCGTACTGAGCGATATTGGCGAAGTAACTGGCGTGCATCAAGGCCAATTGGTTGTCTTCTAAATTCACCAGGCCAGCAGGATTCCAGTAGCCTGAATTCACATCTAATGTATTTGCTACCACCGCATTGGCCATACCGAAAGCACGGGCATCCACACCGATATTCATGAATTCGTTGGAATATTTTCGAGTTGTTTGCCCTAAAACCACTAAAGGAAACAACATCATAAGAAGTAGCGAACGTATTTTCACACCATCTTGCCTTAGCTGCAAATATCTGACATTTTGACTAATAATGTAACTAAAAAAGTAGGGGCTTATTGTACGATTGTTGTAGAATGGCTAATTTGGGCAGTGAACAGCCAAATCCATGAAAAAACAGCTTCCCAATTTCATCACGCTTTTAAATCTTTTGTGCGGTTGTATCGCACTCGTTTTTGCAGCAAATAATAAACTCAACCTCGCTGCCTACTTTGTGTTTGCGGGCATCTTCTTTGATTTTTTCGACGGTTTAGTGGCTCGTAAGCTGAATGTACAAAGTGAACTTGGGGTACAGTTAGACAGTTTGGCGGATATGGTCACCAGTGGGGTAGTCCCGGGATTGGTGATGTGTCAATTGATTGCCGAGGTCACAGGGGATGTGATTCCTTTAAAATTTTGGGGAGATCAAATTGCTACATGGCACGGATTGAACATAAGGCCATTGCCCTTAATCGGTTTTTTGATCACACTTTCTTCTGCGTATCGCTTGGCGAAATTCAATATTGACGAGGAGCAAGTCAGTTATTTCAAAGGTCTTCCAACACCGGCCAATGCGCTTTTGATTCTTTCGCTTCCTTTGATTCTGTCCTTGCAAGGCAATGACATGGTCAACAGTTTGATTCTCAATAAGTGGACGTTAATCGCGCTTACCTTTTTAAGTGCCTTTTTGTTGAATGCACCTGTGAAATTGTTTGCGCTGAAATTCAAAAGTTGGGGCTTCGCTCAAAACGCCACGCGCTATACGTTTTTGCTATTCAGTTTGGTACTGCTCATTGTGCTGCAGTTTTTGGCCATTCCGATCATTATTTTACTGTACATCGTCATGTCTTTATTGAAAAAAGGTGAAGGAAACGCATAAGCATCTCAACTTCGATTTTGAACAAGACATTGTGCTTGAGGACACGCGCATTCGTTTGTCTCCGCTACTTCCAGAACATGTAACTGATTTGCTTCCTATTGCCGAAAAACAACCAGACCTACTGCGTTTTTCGCCTTCTCCTTTCGGAACGAAAGAAAACCTCCAGCATTACGTGGAAAAGGCGCTCAAAGGACGAAAACACGAACAGCGGTATCCATTTATCATTTTCGATAAGCACTCAGAGCAATTTGCAGGTAGCACCAGCTTCGGGAATATTTCGAATGAAAACCAACGTTTAGAAATTGGGTGGACCTGGATCGCCAAGATTTTTCAGCGTACAGGCCTCAATCGGCATGGTAAATTTCTAATGCTACGCTACGCTTTTGAAACTCTGCAATTTGAACGCGTAGAATTAAAAACCGATAGTCGAAATGTACAATCTCGACGCGCCATGGAGGCCATCGGTGCGGTTTATGAAGGCGAATTGCGAAGTCATACCATTATGCCAGACGGTTTCCGACGCAATACAGTTTACTACAGTATTTTAAAGGAAGATTGGCCTCGAATCCGAAGGACCGTTTTTAAGAATTTCGACTAAGCTAGAATTCTAACTTCTTTTTGCGGAGTTCAAAATTTTGACCCAGATATACTTTTCTCACCATTTCATCCGCTGCCAAATCTTCAGGAACTCCAGCTTTTAGAATGCTGCCTTCAAACATCAAGTACGAGCGTTCTGTAATGGCAAGGGTTTCTTGTACATTGTGATCCGTAATGAGGATACCGATGTTTCGGTTCTTGAGGTGGGCTACAATGCGCTGAATATCTTCCACTGCAACGGGGTCAACGCCTGCGAACGGCTCGTCAAGCAACACAAACTTAGGATCTGTGGCTAGGGCACGAGCAATCTCCGTTCTTCGGCGTTCGCCACCTGAGAGTAAGTCTCCACGGTTTTTTCGTATGTGAGTAATACCGAATTCCTCAAGCAAGGACTCCATCTTCATCAGTTGCTCTTTTTTGGAGAGCTTGGTGAGCTGCAAAACGCTCAAAATATTGTCCTCCACGCTCAACTTGCGAAACACGGAGGCTTCTTGCGCCAAGTAGCCAATTCCGTACTGTGCACGTTTGTACATGGGGAAGGTGGTAATTTCTTGGTCTTCCAAAAAGATGTTTCCTTCGTTGGGCTTGATCAAGCCTACAATCATATAAAAAGAAGTGGTTTTTCCGGCGCCATTCGGACCAAGAAGACCGACAATTTCTCCTTGGCGAACTTCCAAAGAAATACCCTTAACTACCTTTCGGCCTTTGTATGACTTGACAATATTTTCAGCACGAAGAATCATATGGCGTCAAAAATAGATAAAATAGCAGGATGCCTTGTTGGAACTTACGAATTATTTAACAGCTAGGAATTTTGAGCCTCTAGGGCATCCCAGAATTCATAAGCCCTTCTCAAATGCGGGATCACAATGGTTCCACCCACCAAAGTGGCAATGCCCATGGCTTCAGCCACTTGCTCTTTTGTTAACCCTTCTTTGTGGCAGGTTTCCAAATGATAGCGCACACAATCGTCGCAACGAAGCACCATCGAGGCTACGAGACCCAGCAATTCTTTGGTCTTCACATCCAAGGCTCCTTCTGCAAAAGCATTGGTGTCTAAATTGAAAATGCGCTTGATGATTTTGTTGTTGTCTTCTAAGATACGCGCGTTCATTCGAGAACGGTAAGCGTTGAATTCTTCTACAGTATTAGCCATTTCGAGCTTCGCGTTTTGCTTGCCTTTTCAGGACAATTTTAGAGATATAAATGCTTATTTCGTACAATATAATCACAGGGATAGACACTACAATCTGGCTGGCAATGTCTGGAGGTGTAATGACTGCTGACACGATGAGTACAATGACCAGCGCGTGTTTGCGGTACTTCCTGAGAAATTGAGGCGTCACTAAGCCTAATTTGGTCAAAAAGAAAATAATGATGGGCAATTCAAAAATCAAACCGGAGGCAATGACAGAGGCGCGCAATAGACCTATATAACTTCCGATGTCGAACTGATTGTCGACCGTTGCACTTACCTCATAGCTTCCCAAGAAGTTGATAGACAAAGGGGCAATGATGAAATAACCGAAAATCACTCCAAGAAAAAAGAGCAGACTTGCAATGACAATAAAGCCTCTGGCATTCTTGCGT
>CAWUKP010000104.1:0-8013 GCA_963922975.1 uncultured Spongiivirga sp.
AGCAGCAGTGACCCCAGTTCGTTCTGTATCCCATAGGGTATCAAAGGAATCTTGGGCCATTGCCTGCATACTGAAAAGCATGAAACAAAAGAGCCAAAAGCATTTAGTGGGCATAGCTTCCGTTGGTTAAGTTCTTCATAAAGAGGAAGGAAAGTTAATAAAGTTGTCTCGAGGACCTGTATAAAAGTTGTGAAAGTTTCTTACAAAGCTATGAACGCAAAGAAATGAGAAATGCAAAGGAATCCTCGAACCGGTTTTTGGTGTGATTATTGTTACTTTAGTGACAAAGTTTAGTGGAGTGTACAAAAAACTATCCCTACGATCTCGTATCTTTTTTACTATGATTCTCTTAGTACTGATCGCTTCAGTACTCATAGCCTTGGTTACGATCTATCAATACCGAGAGCAGTCTAAAGACTATCACCGTCAACGACTCGAGAGAAAGGAAAATCAAATTCGCGCTAGCGTAGACGACGTGATTTTAAGGCGCACTACCTATGAAGTCACCACGGAAAATCTGCCCATCATTTTTCAAGAAGAAATTTATCGCATTGCCGATGTGCACAATACCAATTTCAACATCTACGATCTTGATGGCACCTTGTTAAAAACATCCTTGGCCACCTTTGATAATGCTGAGACACCGACCTGCTTAGACCCTGAGATTCTCAATGGCTTAGATGCCAGTGCTGCCCTTGAAAAACGTTTTGTGATGAAGAATCAATTGGTAGGCGGCAGTTTTCAATCGTCTTACACCTATATCACAGATGGAAAATTCAAGCCTTTGGGGATTTTACATATCCCATATTTAGAGGACGATTCGTTTAGTGAAATGGAACTCAGAGAATTCCTTGGACGCTTGGCGATTATCTATTTTGTGATCTTGCTCATCGCAATCTTATTTGCGTATGTAATTTCTAAGTATATCACCCGATCCTTGCAATCTATTCGCGAGAAATTGGATGAAACACGCCTGAACAAAAGGAACGAAAAAATTTATCTGGACAAGCCAAGTACGGAAATTGAAAGCCTTGTAAAAGCCTATAACGGAATGGTGGATGAACTGGAGGAAAGTGCTGCAAAATTGGCCAGAAGCGAGCGCGAACAGGCGTGGCGAGAAATGGCGAAACAAGTGGCTCATGAGATCAAAAATCCGTTAACGCCTATGCGTCTAACTGTTCAAAGTCTGCAACGAAAGTTCGACCCGAAAGATCCAGAGGCCTCTAAAAAGATAGCAGAGTTTAGCGATACTTTGATCCAGCAGATTGATACCATGAGCAACATCGCTTCGGCCTTCTCCAATTTCGCCAAAATGCCTGCACAACAGAAGGAAAGTGTGAACGTAGTCATTATCACAAAACTCGCGTTAGATATCTTCAATGAGCCTTATATCCACTTCCATTCAGAAAAGGAAGAGATACGTGCCAATTTAGATCGTACCCAGCTGATTCGCGTGGTCAACAATATGGTGAAAAATGCTGTACAAGCCTTACAAGGAAGACCGGATCCTAGAATTGATGTTTCTATTGTAGAGGTAGACGATCGTGTTAATATTGAAGTGAAAGACAACGGTATTGGTATCAAAGAAGATAACAAAGAGAAAATCTTCGAGCCTAAATTCACAACGAAAACAAGTGGTATGGGCTTGGGTCTTGGCATGGTGAAAAACATTGTGGAAACTTATGAGGGAAGTATTACCTTTACTTCTGAAGAAGGTGTAGGTACCGAGTTTGTGGTTTCCTTCCCTAAAAAATAAGTTATGAATTTCGAAAATCTATTGGTGCACAGTGCAGATGGCCTTGCAACCATTACCATCAACCGTCCCTCCAAATTAAACGCCCTCAACAAGGCAACTATAGAAGAATTAAACGAAGCCTTCGTAGCGCTGGAAGCCGATAGAGCGGTGCGTGTGATCGTCATTACAGGCAGTGGCGAAAAGGCCTTTGTAGCCGGGGCAGATATCTCAGAATTCGCACATTTTTCAGAAGCTGAGGGCGGACAGCTGGCAGCCAAAGGTCAAGAAATACTCTTTGATCTGGTTGAAAATTTGTCGACACCCGTCATAGCTGCTGTCAATGGATTTGCTTTGGGAGGTGGTTTAGAGTTGGCCATGTCTTGTCATTTCAGGGTGGCCAGTGATAATGCGCGAATGGGGCTTCCAGAAACCTCATTAGGAGTTATCCCAGGATATGGCGGCACCCAGCGATTGCCTCAATTGATCGGAAAAGGACGTGCGATGGAATTAATCATGACTGCGGGCATGATTGAAGCAGGCACCGCCTTAGATTACGGCTTGGTCAACCACGTGGTCGCACAAGAGCAATTATTGCCGCTTTGCCAGAAGATTGCCAGTAAGATCATGCGCAATTCTCCCGTAGCCATTGGGAAGACCATTCATGCCGTCAATGCAGGCTTTGCTGAAGGGGAAGACGGATATGCTGCAGAAATCAAAGCTTTTGGCGAATGTTTTGGTACGGACGATTTTAAGGAAGGCACCACCGCATTTCTGGAAAAGCGGAAAGCGAATTTTTAATTATCAAGAAAGCGGTTTACTTCACCTCCCAACCCTCGCGATACTCGCGCGTGACCCATTCATTGGCCTTGTCGTAATTAGTGACTTTCATGTTTTCTCCGTCCCATAAAAACTTACGACGTCCAGGATAGTCATAAGGAGCCCAATCTGTGGGAGTCTTGCCATTCTTCAAGGTTTTGTACTGGAACGCCTTGATGGCCAAATTACCCATTAGTACCGCTTCAGTTAACGGTCCTGCATAACTAAAAGGCGAAGAGGTTTTTGTGCCATTCAGACAAGCCTCTACAAATTCTTGGGCATGGCGATTGTTATCGCCATCGGCCACTCTAGGAATTTGTTGTTTGGGGGCTTTATAAAGTTCATTCAACGAACTGGGCAGCAATCGTGGTTCTCTCGAATAGGTGCCTGTAACCATCATACCGCGCTCACCATAAAACACGCTTCCGCCACTCCAATCTCCCAAAATTTCTCCATCTCTTAATTCGTCTGGTAAATCTGGCATGATGCCGCCGTCGTACCAATTGAGAGCCACCTCACCGTGCTTTTCACTTTCAAACTTCAATCGAACAATCGAGGAAGGAGGACACACCTTATCATAATTGGCTTCTACAAAATCGCCCGCCCAAACAGTCGTGCAACTGGCCTCGGCTTCTGTGGGATAGCCTAATTCTAAGACATTAAAAGGTGTTTCCATAATGTGACAACCCATATCGCCTAAGGCACCCGTTCCAAAATCCCAAAAACCACGCCATTTAAAGGGCAAGTAGGCTGAATTGTAATCTCTGAGCTTCGCTGGACCGAGCCATAGATCCCAATCCAATGTTTTCGGTACAGCCTCTGCCTGAGTAATACTTCGCAATCCTTGTGGCCAAACAGGGCGATTGGTCCAACAATCAACCTTGTATACTTTTCCAATAATTCCAGCATCGATCCACTCTTTTGCTTGCCGAATATCATCACTAGAAGCCCCTTGATTACCCATTTGAGAGATGATGCCTTGTTCCTTGGCAACTTGTGTCATCAGCCTTGCCTCGTAGATGTTGTGCGTCAGTGGTTTTTCAACATAGGCATGTTTTTTGGCGCGCATAAAGGGAAGGGAAATAACCGCGTGGGTGTGATCAGGGGTGCCGACCATAAAGGCATCGATCTCGTTGAGGTGATTGTCGTATACCTTACGGAAATCGCGATAGGTTTTCGCTTTAGGATGCTTTTTGTAGCTGCCCGCGGCGCGTTCGTCGTCTACATCACAAAGAGCCACAAATTTCACTTTCTTGGACCGGTACAGTTCACCAAGTAAACTTCCCCCGCGTCCGCCAACACCGATGGCCGCCATGTAAAGCGTATCACTTGGAGGCACGTGCTGTTTTCCTAATACAAAGCTCGGAACGATGGTAAAGGCTGCCGAAGCCGCAGCGGTTTTCTTGAGGAAAGATCGGCGTTTCATAAGGTATTGGATTGGTGAATCTTAAAGGTCGAAAAAAATGTGCAAAGAACCAATTGCAATGCTTGCAGTTGCTTTCAGACTTCTCATGCTATGAAGACGATTATGCGCTATTAGTTTTGAAGAATGGAGAAGAAGAAAACCATCAAAGGAAGAGGCGCGCAATTGAATGTCGACAATAAGTTCCTGGAACACGCTCATGAGCTTAGAGACGATTTTTTGAACTATTGTGCTGCGGAGAACGAAGAGGTAGAAAATAGTAAAACGCAGTACATTGAGGTATTCCCCAAGACCATTGTTAACAAAGTGACCAGTCCTGATGTTGGCATGCTTTACAGTATGAATCCCTACCAAGGTTGCGAGCATGGCTGCGTGTATTGCTACGCACGCAATACGCATGAATTCTGGGGGTATTCTGCAGGTTTAGATTTTGAACGAAAGATTCTAGTCAAAAAAGAGGCTGCTCAATTGTTGGAAGCCAAGTTGAAGCGTAAGAGTTGGAAGGCGCACCCAATTGTGCTTTCGGGAAACACGGACTGCTACCAACCCGCGGAACAGCAATATAAGATCACCAGGCAATGCTTGAAAGTGTTTCTGAAATACAAACATCCAGTAGGCATCATTACCAAAAATGCATTGATACAGCGAGATTTAGATGTCGTTCAAGCACTGGTGAAAGATCATTTAATTGGCATAAATGTTTCGGTGACCTCACTTTCGGAACGCACCCGTAGCTTATTAGAACCGCGAACGGCTAGCATCAAAAAACGCCTGCAAACCATAGAAATACTTTCCAAAGCAGGAGTTCCTGTTAACGCTATGCTGGCGCCTATAATTCCTTCGATCAACAGTCATGAAATTTTGCCTTTGGCCAAAGCTGTAGCTGAAGCAGGTGCTTCTTCAATGGCGTTTACAGTAGTTCGGCTGAATGGCGCTATCGGCCAAATTTTCACTGATTGGATTCGAAAAACGATGCCCGATAGAGCCGACAAAGTACTGCATCAAATAGAAGCCTGCCATGGGGGAACCCTTAACGATTCAAGATTCGGAATACGCAGTCGAGGCGAAGGACAGATCGCAGAGCAGATTCACCAATTGATGGCCTTAGCGAAGAAAAAGTATTTCAAAGGAAAGAAGTTACCTCCTTTAAATACTGCACTTCACGAGTCATACAAAGATGGGCAAATGAAACTTTTTTAGAAAAAAGTAACTTTAAATGTCCAATTGGAAAAGAAATGTTCGTCTTCACTATAAACAAGTAGAAGTCTAACCTTAAAATTTTAAAAGATGAGTAATTTTTTGTTTTTATTCCGCGGTGGCGATGAAAGCTACAACAAACTCTCCCAAGAAGAAAAACAAGCCCACATGCAGGTCTGGGGCAGCTGGATGGCAGGATTGCATGAAAAAGGACAGTTAGTAGATGGATTGCCATTATCCGAAAAAGGAAAAGTGGTAGAGAACCGCGGAGAAGTCATTACGAACGGGCCTTTTGCAGAAGGCTCAGAGATGGTTGGAGGATACTTAATTGTTTCCGCAGATGATCTCGAACACGCAGTGGAAATCTCCAAAGGATGTCCGATTTTTGATTATGAAGGAAGCACGACTGAAGTGCGCGAAATCCTGTCAATGGAAGAGCATACCTAATCTCTAGTTACCAAAGGCCCAAACGTAAAAGACGCTTTGGGCCTTTAATGTGTAGTTCGTGAGCAAAGACAACCATACCAACACCATTGTGGATCACCTCTTTCGAGAGGAATACGGTAAAGTGATCTCCTTTCTAACCTATCGTTTTGGTATGCATCAAATCGAAGCGATTGAAGATGCTACTCAGGAAGCTTTTCTACGAGCCATGAAGCTATGGGGTTTTGAACGTGTGCCCGATAATCCAACGGCCTGGCTGCTTACCGTAGCAAGAAATCAATTGCTGGACAGTTATAGAAAAAATAGAAAAAGTGAGGCCCTGCATGAGCATTCTCGAGAGGCGTTTGTTAGTCCTGATGAAGTAGAGACACCTGCCTTAGCTCATGAAATTTCTGACAGTCAATTACGGATGATCTTTGCCTGTTGCCATCCGGCCCTGAGTACGGAGCAACAAATCATTCTGAGCCTAAAACTCATCGGTGGATTCAGTAATAAGGAATTGGCAGAAGCCTTATTGAAAAAAGAAGAAACCGTTGCCAAAGCATTTACCAGGGCCAAGCGTAAACTTCGAGAACATGTGCAACAGCTGGAGGCGCCGATTGCCTTAGGACTCCAATCGAGGAAGTTTGTGGTGTTTCGTGTTATTTACTTGCTGTTCTCCGAGGGATATGCAACTACTGAAGGTGCCCAAGCCATTAAACAAGATATTTGTTACGAGGCGATCCGCTTGGCGTTATTACTTCATGAGAATACGCACACCAGTCATCCAAATCTAAAGGCGCTGATTGCTTTAATGTGCTTTCATGCCGCGCGGTTTGATGCGCGAATGGATAGTGCAGGGAATGTGATGATGCTTGAAGAACAAGATCGAAACCTCTACAATCAAGAGCTGATTGCGATTGGCATCCGGCATTTAGAGCATGCAGGAACGGTAGATGGTTTCCCTTCCAACTACCATTTGGAGGCGGCTGTTTCCTATCATCATTCTGTAGCAAAAACCTTCGAAGAAACAGATTGGAAGGCCATCTTGAACTTGTACAATCTACAAGTAAAGAATTTCTACACGCCCACAGTTGCTTTGCATCAAATCATTCCTTTGTTGGAGGTAGAAGGTGTGGTTCCGGCAAAAGAAGCGCTGCAAGCATTTCAACAAAAACATCCAGACAAACTACAGACCTTGTTTCACGCGATCAGCGCCGAGGTTGCGCTAAGAGCACAGGAGCGAGACACAGCAAAAGCTCATCTTCAGCAGGCTATAGAAACTGCAGAGAGTTTAGCTGAGAAAAACTTTTTGATTAAAAAGTTAAAGGTGCTTTAGGCTAACTGTTTCTTAGGCTGCTCACAGCGCCTTCTCAAAAACGATTTTGAGCTCATTTTTTCGTCCAACTTCCGTATCTACAATATCGAAACCATTATTCAGGTTGAAAATCATCATAGGTTTAAACTGGTTTTTAGACTTAGTGCGAAGGCGTTTAAAACCTCGTTCTTTTGCCCAAATCTCTTGCCGTTGCGCCAATGCTTTGGCAACGCCCCTTCTTCGATACGATGCTGAAACGCCCCCGATCCAACTGTAAAATATATGGGCATCTTCTTGATAACCCAGCTTGAAGGCAATCAGTTGCTGGTTTTGAAAGGCTAGGACGGTAAAAATGTGTTGCTTGGTGAGCAGTCGTTCTTCCAGATACGCTTCATCGTGATCCTTGAAGAGTTGATGACAAAGCAGATGGATTTGCGCTAAAACGTCCTTCTCTGGAGAGCCAAGTATTTCTTCGAAGCTAACTCTTTCCATTCCATTCATCGTAAAATTGCGTTAAGTAATTCTGCATAAAACGATGGCGCCTTTCCGCAAGTTTTTTACCCGTTTTGGTATGCATGCGGTCTTTCAATAGCAACAACTTCTCATAGAAATGATTAATGGTGGGGGCTTTTGAGTTTTTGTACTCTGCCTTGGTCATGTCAAGTTTGGGTGGAATTTCGGGATCGTAGAGTACTCGGTTTTTAAATCCACCATAATTAAAGCAGCGTGCAATACCAATGGCGCCTATAGCATCCAAACGATCGGCATCTTGAACCACCTCTAATTCAGGAGAAGAAAAAGCAGTTTCATCTTCCAACGAATTTTTAAAAGAAATATGCTTGATGATGTTTTCCACGTGCAGAATAACGGCAGAGTCCACATTTTGATGAATTAAGAATTCTCGCGCAATTTTAGGCCCCAAACTTTCATCTCCTTCGTGAAACTTGGCGTCTGCAATATCGTGCAAGAGTGCGGCGAGCGCCACCACAAACGAATCTACCTCTTCTCCTTTGGCAATAAGATTGGCGGTGTTGTACACGCGTTCAATATGAAACCAATCGTGCCCACCCTCAGCATTGGCAAGCGTGCGCTTCACAAAGT
>CAWUKP010000105.1:0-8007 GCA_963922975.1 uncultured Spongiivirga sp.
CACGCCTGCTAACTTATTTCATCTGTTAAGAAGACAACTGAAGGCGGACTTCCGCAAGCCGTTGGTGGTTTTCACACCTAAAAGTTTATTGCGCCATCCTAAAGTAGTATCTACCAAGGAAGAGATGGCTAATGGGAGTTTCCAAATGGTCATTGATGATGCTGAGGTGAAGGCTGATCAAGTCAAAACCCTTGTATTCTGTACTGGCAAGTTTTATTATGATCTTCTGGCTGCGCGTGAAGAAAAAGAACGCGAGGATGTAGCCTTGGTACGACTTGAACAATTGTTTCCCGTTCCGGCAAAGCAAATGCGCGAGATTATGGAGAAATACAAGCATTCAGAAGAAGTGGTCTGGGCACAAGAAGAACCCAGAAACATGGGTGCCTGGGGACACTTATTGATGCATTTAGAAGAAGCGAAAAGCTTCAGAGTTGCCTCTAGAAGATTTTATGGAGCCCCTGCGGCGGGGAGCGCTGTGCGTTCTCAAAGACGTCATAAAGAGGTGATCGAATATGTTTTTGACAAGACGAAAGATAATTTTGTAAGATAAGCGACACTAAGAAAATAAACCGATTATGGTCCTAGAAATGAAAGTCCCGTCACCGGGAGAATCCATCACTGAAGTTGAAATTGCAGAATGGTTAGTACAAGACGGCGACTACGTCGAGAAAGACCAAGCAATTGCGGAAGTAGATTCGGATAAAGCTACTTTAGAACTTCCTGCCGAGGCCAGCGGCGTGATTACGTTGAAAGCTGAAGAAGGAGATGCTGTTGCTGTAGGCCAAGTGGTGTGTTTAATCGATACGGATGCAGAAAAGCCAGCAGGTACTGTAGACGAAAAGGATACAGCCGAATCGAAAAAAGAAGAAGCAAAGCCCGAAGCAAAAGAAGACAAACCTGAAGCGCAACCTGCCGCTCAAAAGGAGACAACCTACGCCACAGGAACTGCCTCTCCCGCGGCTAAGAAAATCTTAGCTGAGAAGGGCATGGATGCCAAAGATGTGAAAGGCACTGGCCGAGATGGTCGCGTTACCAAAGCGGATGCAGAAGGCGCCGTTCCTTCTATGGGGACTCCTTCGGGGGGGGCGCGTAGTAGCAGTCGCAAAAAGATGTCAATGCTGCGTCGTAAGGTAGCAGAACGCTTAGTTTCGGCTAAAAACGAAACGGCCATGCTTACTACCTTCAACGAAGTAGATATGTCGGCTGTCTTTGAGCTTCGTAAACAATACAAGGAAGAATTCAAAAGCAAACACGGCATAAGCTTAGGCTTTATGTCGTTCTTCACCAAAGCGGTGGTAAGAGCTTTACAAGAATATCCCGACGTGAATTCAATGATTGATGGAAAAGAGATGATTACTTATGATTTCTGCGACATCAGTATTGCCGTTTCTGGACCCAAAGGATTGATGGTGCCCGTCATTCGAAATGCCGAAAACCTAACCTTTAGAGGGGTTGAAGCTGAGGTGAAGCGTTTGGCATTACGAGCGCGTGATGGTGAGATTACGGTAGATGAAATGACCGGTGGAACCTTTACCATTTCTAATGGAGGGGTATTTGGCTCTATGTTATCAACGCCTATTATCAATCCACCACAATCTGGCATTTTAGGGATGCATAATATTGTGGAACGACCCGTAGTGAAAGACGGGCAGATCGCGGTAGCGCCTGTAATGTATGTGGCACTTTCCTACGATCACCGAATCATCGACGGAAGAGAATCCGTTGGTTTCTTAGTTGCTGTGAAAGAGGCGATTGAGAATCCAGTAGAATTGTTAATGGATAATGATATTAAGAAGGCCTTAGAACTGTAGAGTATTCAAAAAAGGTATAACAGAAAAAGCCCGACTCAGATGTGTCGGGCTTTTTTGATCTAGAGGCTGACGATCTCTAGATAAACCTAGAATGTGATTATTAGTCCCCCCAAAACTACTCAGGGTTCGTCATTGATTAATAGCACCTCAAAGATGCGTAAATTAGACTTTGTGCACCATACGTACCAATACGTAGTTTTTTAAAGAAGCGCAGATAAGCTTGCAATAAGCAAGTAGATGGCAATCCCTAAAATACTAATGATGGTAGGCAACACCAGTTGCTGAAGCTTCCGCGTTTTATGTGGTGTAAAGGATGTCATTACTGTTAGGTTTGGAAATACAAATTTGCAAACAATGTGCCAAACCTGCCATACGTATCCCTACGTATTCATAATTGATCAAAATTACGCTGTGCCCAGAGTAGCAGCGCACTACTTTTGCCTTCTAAGCCTAGTTTGGCTATGATATTACTCCGGTGCTTGTCGACCGTGCGACTTGAAATGAAGAGCATTTCGGAAATTTCCTTGGAAGTGTGTTCTTTGGCGATGAGTTTCAAAATTTTTCGCTCTGAAGGGGTAAGCTGTGCGAGTGCATTCGTTCCTTCATCATGATAGGAAAGCTGACCCGCAATTTGCTTGGTGAAGTAAGGCTTGCCATTAAAAACGGAATGCAAACAGGCTTCAATTTCATCCAAGGCGAAGTCTTTCAAAAGGTATCCGAACAAATTGAGTTCTTTTGCCTGGTCCAGATAGGAACGTTCTTTGTGCAATGTAATCACTATGATTTTGGTGGAAATTCCATGGGTTTTACACTTCTTGGCTACCTCAAGCCCTGTTAAAATGGGCATCTCAATGTCCAATATCGCCACATCTGGTTCGAGCTTCACAATTAAGTTGTAAGCACTTTGACCATCGCTCGCTTCACCCACCAAGTTGAAACGATTTTCCATAAGATAGTCTTTCAAACCTTTTAGGAGCAAAGGATGGTCGTCAGCAATGATAATAGAGTTCATGAGATTGGAATATTAAACTCAAGAGTAGTACCTTCTCCTTTGGTGGAAAGTACTTTCATAATACCTCCCAGCAAGCGTGTTCTTTCCTTTAGGGTTTTTAAGCCCAGACTCTTAAAATCGTTGTATTTTTCCGAGAAATCAAAGCCTTTCCCGTTGTCTTTAATGATCAATAATATGTGTCCGCCATGCTTTGAAATCTCTATTCGGGCTGCTTGGGCCTCGGCGTGTTTGATGATGTTGCTGATACTTTCCTGAACCATTCTGAAAATACTGACCTCTTTAACTTGTGTAAAAAGTCCATCAACATCTTCTATCTCATGGGAGATAAAAATTTCAGTGGATTCGTCCGCCTTTTCAGCGACAGTTTGAATGGATTTTGTGAGGCCGAGTTCTTTTAGTTGAAAAGGATGTAGGTCTCTTGAAATACTTCGCACTTCTTCTATGGCTTCATTCAGGAGGGCGGCGGTAGAATCGTCCTTTTTAAGAGCCACTTTGTTTTTGATCAACAGCAGGCTTTGACCAATGCCGTCGTGTAATTCCTTAGAAACTCGTTTTCGTTCCTCTTCCTGTTGTTTTAAGAGGTCTTGAGAATATTGTACTTGCAGCTCTCTCTTCTTTTGAATGATCTGCCTATTCCGGTTTACAAATAATGTGAGTAGCAAGAGTCCCGCAGCGAGGCCTCCAAAGAGAAGGAGTCGGGTCTTATAGGTATTTTCTTGTTCTAGGAGTTCAATTTCGCCATTTTTCTCTGTAATCAAACGCTCTTTTCGTTCGGTTTCATACAGCGTTTGGTAATAGCTTAGCGCATTTTTGGATTTACTATTGTACAGCGAATCTTTCAAGCTCGCAGACTCCTTGTAGAATTTCAGTGCCAGCGGATCGTTTCCGTTCAACTCGTGCAACTCGGCAAGTAATTCTTTAGAAAAAGCAATCTGTTCTTCATATCCCAGTGATTTGGCAAGTACTAGGCGTTCTTCTGCAAGTTGTATGGCCTTGGGATAATTTTTGAGGAGTTTCTCGTATTTGCTTTGCGCATTGGCATTCACCATTTTGAAGGTCTTGTTGCTAAAGTAGGGATTAACTGTTTTTACTTTGTCTAGGTATTCTTTGGTTTTTGAAATATCGTTGACATCAGCGTAGGTCGATGCGATTCGACTAAAGATGTAACCTTTGAAGTAATCATCCTGCATTGAATCTAAAAACTTTTCGGAAAGCAATAAGGAATTAATGGCTTTATCATAAGCTCCTTGTTTTTGGTAGTCGAATGCCTGATTACTCGATTCAAGTACGATATTGCCATAGAATTTGTGCTCTTTACTCCCTTCAATATATTTTTTACGTTCTTCCTCAGCCTTTTCATAGAAACCGTTCATTCCGTAAACAATAATAATCCCTTGTTTGGCATTGAGCATGAATTCCGTATCACCAAGATTCTTGTAGTATTCGTAGGCGAGATTATAATCGTCTATGGCTTTGATAAACTGCCCAGTATTGGAATAACACCTTCCACGATAGTTGAGGGCGTCGGCATAGGTTAGTGAGTCCTCTTTTGGGAATGTCTCAAGCGCCAAATTGTACGCATCGATAGCGCTTTCATAGCCTTGGTGGTTCATATTGATCTGTCCTTTTTTGAAATACAGATTTGCCAATGAACTTTTATGTTGTTGAACGCCTTCTAAAGCTGCTAAACTGTCAAGGAGTTTGACAGCATCAGCACTGCGGTTTAGTTTCTGAGACAGCACATTACTTGCTTTCAGGGCGCCTTGAGTTGCTTTTTCGTAGGATTTTAAATAAAGAGCATCTTGGATGAACTGCTGTTGGTACAATAGCAGTTGTTCATCGCTTAAAGAATTGGCGTTGGCGAGCAATGAATCAAGATGTACGATTCGTTGTGCGGGATCTGGGGTCGCCTTTACCAAGTTGATGTACTGCTGTGCAATGGAGTCTTGACTTATCGCAAAGATGCAACAACAAAGACTACAGAAAAAAGTAAGAATAGTTTTCACAAGTTGGTTAATTGGCTGGGGTCAAATTTACTACAAATATGAAAGTAGTCTTGTGGGAAAACCGTAATCTACTAGGATTTGTACAAAAAAAGACCGACCTAAATTGGTTTGTTTAGGTCGGTCGAGGTTATTGGTTGGTATGAGAAATAAGTGAAAATCAGTTACAAGTTAAAAAATATTAATGAATTAACAACTAGGCCAATGATCATTAAAGAAAGGATAACATAAGGAGTGAAACGATCAAGATTGAAGGTCGGGGTAATTTTTTGCATGAGTGTGTTGGTATTGGTTACAGTGCGAAGATGGCCAAAATCTGGAAGGGCAGATAGGGGAAAATCACCTATTTGAGATAGATACAATCCCTGTCGTAGTCAATAATGGCTTTTGCCTTTTTTAAGACATCTGCCCCGATAATGCCGTCTACAGGCTTCGCATTACGTTCGGCCAATGCAGCGTTTACATGCATCATATTAAATAGAATAAGGGCTACTTTTTGGCGCTTCCAATTTCCAATTTCGAAAAGGTTTTTTTTCGCAATTTGCGTACTCAAGCCACGCCCCCCAGCACCTGCAGCTCTGATGTCCGATTCTTTTGGATTCAGTTGAAAGTATTCAATACGGTCGTTGGCCACGCAGGTGTTCGACGCGCCAGTGTCTAGAATAAATCTGCCTTCCACGCCATTGATCTTCGCAAAAATCTCATAGTGATTGGTGCTAATGCGCTTCAGGGGAATCCTGCTGTATCCTTTGTCTCGTAAAAACTTTCGCAATGAAGCCATTTTTGAAGAAAAATAATCCTACAATGCTCAAAAGTACAACGATTAGCACAATCCAATACCCTTTCTTCCAAAAACCTGTTTCAAACTGGGCGTCGCCGTAGTGCACAAAGCTCGCCCAATAGTACGGGGATTTCCTATAAGCTGGAATTGCCTCTGAATCTAGGTAAGCAAGTTTAGCTTGTTGTGTGGCCTTGGCTGGTTCGTCTGATTTTAAATGTTGATAAAATAGCTGCATCCACTGGGCTGTGGCTTTGTCGTTCACCTTCCACAAAGAAAACACCAGATGCTCTGCGCTCGCCACTCCAAAACTCCTTGCCAAACTCAAGGCACCTTCGCCCTTTTGGAGTAACCCTACACCAGTTTCACAAGCACTGAGCACAACCAACTTATTTTCCAGATTTAGTTGTACAAGTTCAGGTTCGTATAAGATGGCATCGGCAAAGCGAACCTGGGCTGGCACATAGGCAGTTCCTGCTGCAGCATGGGTCGAGAGATGCAATACATCAAATTCGGATGCTTGGCTTAGAAATGTTTTCTTTTTAGCATCCTCGCGCAAATAATAGGTTCCTGGCCATAAGTTTGATATCTCAGCGGCTTCCTCCTCGGAGAAGAGTAGTGGCTGTGTTTCTTGTGCAAACACCGGAAAGAATCCCAATACCTTTTCGTAGTGGGTTTCTGTTGTGTTTTCCTCCATAAAGGCACTTGTCGAAAAATGATAGCTAAAGTTTTTTGTCAACACTGCATAATCTAATTTGGCCATATTCGAGCTGGTGGTTTTATTGCTCACCAGTGCTTCAAAGGGTACAAACGATACTATGCTATCAGGAATAAGAATGATATTGGAGGTTTCCAAACGATCTAAGGCGAGTTGTTGGTAGAGGGCAAAAGCAGCCTCTTGATAGGCCAGTACATCATTCTGAATGGTGGAAGCCTTATCGAAATAGGCAATCAACGCTTGCGTTTTTTCAACCAATGAAGAGGAATCTCCTAACAGAATGAAATCTTCCGAAGTAGGGCTCACCATTATGGCATACGCATTCTGTTCTCCTAAAAAATAAGCTACAAGCGTGCTCTTACTTTTTTTAAGTCGCTGTTGAAGTTCAGCAAGCACCAATACTTTTTTTTGGGGTGTAATCTGAGTATCTAGTGCTTTGGTCAGGCGAATTTTTTCATTCTCTAAGAAGCGGAGCGTTTGGTCATTCAGCATAGCACCTTTTTCCTTTTCCTGAATCAATTTATGATGTATATCAGCCAACAATGTGGCTTGTTGACGCGCCTGCGGACTGCTGGCCAGCTGACGCCTCCACTTTTCTTCTGAGAATACTATTGACTTCGAACGATTGGAGAAATAGAGTGCCTTTTCTACCCATGCAGACTTTGGAAGCGAGTCTTTCAATGTCATAAGCAATTGCAAGCAACGTTCGCTTCGCAGACGATGATTGTACTGCTGCACCAGTTTTGATTGTTCCAGAATGGCTTGCTTTCGCACCAAATCGCCCACATCAAATGCCAGTTCATAGGCTTCCAACGCCTGAGACGCCTGGTTCATGGCTGTGAAAAGTAATGCTTGCTGATCCAACACATCAATCAGCGTGGGTTCTTCATACAATTGTTGTTGTTCTGGAAGTATCTGTCCTTCGGAATCAAAAGTCTCAATCAGGATTCCAAAAGCTTTTTGAAGGTAGAGTTGCCCTTTGGCAAATGCTTCTTTCTGGGTAAAAACACCTGCAAGTTCCAATTGTAATTTGGCCTTTTCTCTGGCAGTAGTGCTTGGGTCTTTCGAAATCAGAAGTTCTGCTCTGCTAATGTGTTGCTCGGCGGCTTCCAGCTTGCCATTTTTCAAGTCAATCAGCGCTAGGTTCTTGTAGAGATTCCCCACATTTTTCGAGCGTATCGAACCATCTAGGTTCGCCAAAAGCTTGCATAAGACCATTTCAGCCTCGTTCAAACGATCTGTGCTGATCAAATTAGCCGACAGATTATTGGTTAGGTCAATGCGCTGTGTTGTGGAAAGTGAAGGATAACTAAGGGCACTTTGAGTAATAGTAATGGCTTCTTGATTGCGGCCTGTGCTTTGAAAAAGTGCCGATAAATTGATGGCAGCTGCGACCACCTGAGAAGGTTGATTCCTTTTTTCTGCGAGTTGAAAGTAGTTTTTAATAGTGCGTTCTGCCGCTGCGTAAGCACCCGTAATGGTGTAAAGATTGCCCAAGGGTTTCAAGCCAAACTCAATGATATCATAATCTTGAAGGGCATTGTTCTCAAAGAATTGCCAGGCTTTTTCATAGGAATTGATGGCTTTTGCGTAGTGTTCAGCTTCCTTTTGGTAATAGCCTAAGTTGCACAACAATATAGTCCGTGCCAGTAAGTCATCTTCATTAGAAGATGCAGGTAGGTCGT
>CAWUKP010000106.1:0-7954 GCA_963922975.1 uncultured Spongiivirga sp.
AGGAGCGGCCATGAGCCCAAGCCAAACGAAAATTGCACTCCTATCCTATAACAAAGTCTATATACTCAAAGATTTTGAGGAGGATAATTTTCTGAGTGGCGATCTTATTGAGTACGATTTGGGTCATAGCTCACAGAAAGAAAGTGTCACGTTTCTCGATGAGGACACCTTGATGATTGGCGACGAGCAGGGGTATAAGAAAACAGGACGTAATATTTACCTTTTCGAATTAGAAGCGAAACCCTAGGCCAAATTCAAAACGAGATCCATCATCCGACTGAAAGAGCGCAAAGCGTGCGGTGAGCATTTCTGCACCGTCAAACCACAATCCACCTCCATAGGAATTATTCCAACGCTTAGAGTCCTCATTATCCACCCAAACCCTTCCGTAGTCAAAACCTCCGTAAACACCTAGTGAAAGCGGCAACAAACCCGTTTTGAGCTTCCGCAAATGCAGACGCAGATCCGTATTCTGATAAAAGGCCTGTTTTCCGATAAATCGTTGGTTCCTAAAGCCTCGTAAGCCATCGATTCCTCCAATGGCCGCAGCTTGGTAAAATTCAAAGCCATCTCCGAAGTTGAGATGCCCTTTAATTTTGGTGGCCAACACCAGTCGGCCAGAGGGAACCAGCTTATGGTCTATGCTAAAGATAGGTACGAGATAGGTAAAGTTTCTATCTTCTCGAAGGTTGGTTTTCCAGCCAGCCAATAATTCAAAGTGTATACCCAGCGTAGGAAAGGCGCTACTGTCAGTATTGCCATAGGAATAGCGAGCTTCTACGCCTAGAAACTTTTGGTTGTCAAAAACCCGCTCTGGAAGTGCATTGACTACTCCGGTAATTCGTTGCGGATTTCTTTCTACTTCTTGTTCTTCGTATAGCACGGCTCCGTGGAATCTTCCTCCTGCTCTTCCTCGCCAAACCAAAGAAGGTTTGATCTCAAAGCCCTCAATGTTCACACGGTTAAAGTCGAACTCCAACAAATCGTCATTATTCACACTTTCATTCCCAAAACCGAAGAAATTCTGCGCAAAATTCGGACTGGTGTACATGCCGGAAATACCTAAATTCCAATGACCAATCACATTGGCCCACTCGCCTTGATAGTACAAGTCAAAACCGCTGGTAGCTGAATAGTAGTTGGCTCTGATACTATGTTGTGCACTAAACGGGTTACGCTCAAATCCATACGTAGTAAAGATGGCGGAAGCGCCAACGCTCAATCCAACATCCGGATTAAACCCAAGACCAGGTAGTACTTGAACCGTATTGTTCTTTAGCTTTTTATGGTCATAAACATTCGTTTCGTAGTCGTCCGTAAGCTTGATCTGCCCTCTCTCGGTGCGGAAAGTATTCTTGCGTGATTTATGATCGTACACCTTTACTTTTCGGGGATTTTGAAGATCATAAACGTCATTATTAAGTCCGCCAATCAGACGAATTCGAATCAGATGGTCACCAAAACCTTTGACTTCAAAATGATCGTCATCATCTAGACCATAGACCCAAATCTCCTTGGTTTCCTCGCAGGAATAGGTTCTATTATGAAACACATCTGCTTTTTCTCCACCTTTGATTCGGTAGGCTGTAATTCGAGTTTTGCCTTCTGGCATTCGCTCCATCGTGAACCAATCATCTTTGTCAGTTCCTGTGATCACTGCGAAGCGATTGATGTGCGCATAGTAACTGTCTGATATTTCTTGAAGGTTCGCCCTGCGGCCTTTGAGTTTCCGTTTGATGTCCGCCAAGTTTTCTTGGTTGATTTCCTTTGGAAAATAATTAAAGGCTTGGTCAATTACGTCATCCGTAAGATGCTCTTGAATGAAAGTCACTTGTGCGTCCCAAACCGCCTTATCCGATTGGGTGATCAACGCCATATCCAGGGGAAAAGGCTCTGTATTGAACCATTTGGGGCTTTTGAGCTCTTCGTCATACGAACGCAGAAGTTTGAGTCCAGGCAACAGCTTCGTGGCCAATCCTAGCAATGCGCCATCCGACATTTTGGAAAATGCTTGATCACGATCTCGAGGAATGGGTCGGTATACATCTTTTCCATCGATATCAAACTTGGCCCAGCGCCATTGATCTTCATGACGATCCCAATCGCCAATCAACATATCAAAGAGTCTTGCCCTGATATAAGCTTCCTCATCAACCACATTTTCTTCGTCGTCGTGAATGTCCTTTAGCATATCATCCGTACTGATAATTTTGTTCGAAAAACCAAAGTTTTCTTTGTCTCCGTGGCCATCAGAAGGACGTTCTTCGATCATGTACAGACTATTTCCAAATTCAGTATTAAAAGATCCCAATGCTGCTTGTTTGGGCACGTAAAACAGTACAGGATTGGTATGATATACCCCTGAGGCTTTGGCCAGCGGACCAATAACAAAAGGAGCATAGGGATGTGCACCCGTAAACATATCAAGCAATAAGTCTTGGGTAAAGGTGTCTTCAAATTGCCCTTCAATGTATTGATCTTTAAAGACCACTGCTTGTAAGTATTGAAGCGCATTCTTTCGTAAGGCACGCATCACGTATTCTCGCCCTTCGGAGTCCTTTAAACGCAAGGAGACGCTTTGGTGTCCACCGCCTTTACGAACAGGTGTTAGTCCGCCGTATAAGGTATCAAGATTGACCGTGGGAACCTCCACAGGAATGCTGTAATCGCTGCGATAGCGATCGCCCCAAATAAACGTATAGAGTCCTCCTTTTTCGGTTTCTTCAGAAGAATAGATAGAAGCCGTCTCCTTCTGTTCGAAGCTTGTACTTACAATTGGTTGGCCTTCATCTTCAAATGCTTTGAAAACTCGGGTTGCGAATTTTTCTTTTGTGCCTTCCGCCTCAACCGCCATGAAGGTAACATTTGAGCTGCCATCAGTATGTACATCTAAGATGGCGAAGCCTGGGTTTCCGTAAGAAAACTGTCCACCATTTATGTTTCGAGTCGCAGAAACTTTTGAACCACTTCCACTTACAATTTGAGGAAGATTGTCTTTCACCAAATATTGAAGACTGTGCTCATGACCTGATACAAAGAGTACCCGTTCATTTTCTTGAGAGAGCGCAATGATACGCTTTCGAAACTCTTGATAGATCGGGTGCTGCATATCTGCGGGCGAAACTCCACCAGTCTTACGAATAATGTTCTTCAATGTGCCCAAAACAGGAACCGGCTTGAGATGATCCTTCAACGGATATTGCCCTCCGTGGGGTCCGTTGGTGAACATTGGGTGGTGTAAAGCAACGATGGTTGTTTTACCACGGGCTTTTTTTATGAGGCTTTCATATTCCTCAAAAAATTTAGCGCGAGTTTTAATTTCACAGTCATCATTGATGTTTGGATTTTTGTCCCAGTTGGTGATGTACCATTCTGAATCTACCAAGATCAATACAATGTCTTCTGAGATTTCAACTTTTTCAAGCGGACAGCCATCTTCGGGTAAAAAGGAATTCTTACCAAGCGCTTCCTCCACCATTTTCTCCTGTCGCTTCAGCCCTTTTGTTCCGTTGCTGTACCAATCGTGATTCCCTGGAAGGAAAATAGTGCGTCCCTGAAAGTGTTTTACTGCCTCCAATTGCATTTCCAAACGATGTTTGGCCAATGGATAACTTTTGTCAGATTTCTTTGGGAGGCCTTTGGGGTAAATATTGTCACCCAAAAAAAGAACAGTGCTATTTTTTGGCGCTGCTTGCAACGCCTTTTGCAAAGCTTGTAAGGCAGGGGTGCTTTTGTCAGCTTGGGCATTTCCAGCATCGCTGATGAGATAGAAGCGATATGCAAGCTTTTTATCAGCAGGAGGAGTTTGATAAGGTTCTGATGTAATTTGCGACTCAAAGGTGGCACAGGAAGTCAACAAACAGATCAGCCCAAAAAAGACCAGTGTCAATTGAGTTTTGGAGAGCATGTGGTTAGCGGATGGTTGAACGAAAAAATAGTACCTTTAACAATACCTAAATTACGGAAAAAAATGACTCCGATTCTTAATGCGGCGAAGGATTACGTATTAAAGACCCTCAACGAAGAACTTCCCAACGGCTTTCTTTATCACAATTACAACCACACCGAACGCGTGGTCAAGCACGTATATGAACTACTAGACGCAGAAGGTATTGAAGGAGATGAAGCCGAAAATATTTTAATAGCTGCATGGTTTCATGATATTGGCTTTGTGAAAGATCCTGAGAATCACGAAGAAATTGGAGCAGCGATGATTGAAGAGTTTTTGACTACTCATCATTTCACAGATCCAAAGCGCGTTGCCTACATCCAAGGGTGTATTAAAGCCACAAAATTTGGGTCAGATCCTGAAACCATCGGGCAACAAGTACTTGTGGATGCTGATTTCTCGCACTTTTCTTCCAAAAACTACGATCAAATTTCAGCCTTGCTGCGCCAGGAATGGAAGTTGACAAAAAGCAAAGAATACACAGATGTTGAATGGTTAGAGGAGAACATCAACATGTTCAATATGCACCATCGCTATTACACCGCACACGCGGTGAAGGAATGGCAGCCGATGAAGCACAACAATCTGCTAAACCTGATCAAACAACGCAAAAAAACCCGGAAAAAGAAAAAAAGAGCCAAACTGAAGGAGTTGGATCTAAAGCGGAAAATGGATAAGGCACGGCTTCCCGAACGCGGCATTGAAACCATGTTTCGGGTAACCATGAGGAATCACATCAATTTGAGTAGCATTGCAGATACAAAGGCCAATATTCTGCTATCTGTGAACGCCATTATCATCTCCTTGGCATTGTCAAATCTCATCCCGAAACTAGACAATCCATCCAATAGTTATTTGCTAGTGCCTACCATTATATTTGTGGTTTTCAGTACCATTTCTATGGTGCTTTCCGTGCTCGCTACGCGTCCCAATGTGACCCGTGGTATTTTTGATAAGAAAGATGTAGAGGAAAAAAAGGTGAATCTTCTTTTCTTCGGCAATTTTCATAAAATGAAACTGGAGGACTTCGAATGGGCAATGAACGAACTGATGCAAGATAAAGAGTATCTGTATTCATCGCTCAGCAAGGATCTCTATTTTTTAGGAAAAGTATTAGATCGAAAATACCGTCTGCTGCGCATCACCTACACCATCTTTATGATTGGCATCGTAGTTTCGGTGCTTGCCTTTGCTTGGGCCTTCAAAACGGGGGTAGTTATGCCTTAAGCTCTTGCATAAGGTCTTCGTAGGTATAGTGCTTTTCGTCGTTTTTGCCTTTGTGATAGAGTACTTCAACTCGAATAGCCTTCAGACCACTCACGCCTTGAAGCCCTTCTAATTCTACAATCTCTACATTGTTTGTGAAATAATGCTTCGATTGCAAGAATCGAATGTAGCGCAAGTATTCCTCTTCATCTTTTTGTTGCGAGTACACAATGGCAATTTTTCCTGATTGGGTCAAACGTTCGTTTGTTCCTTTCACAAATGATTTATCAATGCGTTTTTTGATAATTTCATAGCGCGCATTATAGGTGCCGTCTACATCGAAGCGTTTTTCATCCATTCGAAAACGAATGGCCAACGGCACACTGTAAACCAATAGCAAAGACGCCACGTCCAGCTTAACGGGTAACTCTGGCTTGAGATTGTAATGGGCATTTTCCATTTCGCAAACCACCTGCAGCTGCCAAAGTCTAAGATTGTTAAGATACAACGGACTGTAATTCAGGTTTTTCACCATCGATTGACCAATGTACATATTGTGCTCAACCCCATCGGTTTTATAGCGCTCAAAGTAATGCGGGAACATGGCTTGCGCCTCTTCCTGACGCTTATCGAGTACACGTGCCAGTTTCTTATTAACAAGCGTAACGCTATCGTCGTAGTTCTTGCGATGATCATATACACTATCCGTTGTAGGATCAATCAAGGCTTCGTACTCGTGCACCAAATCTTGAGTGAAACTATTCTTTTCTCGCAAATGTTTTAGGATGGGTTTGATCTCTTCTTCGATAAACTCTGTAATCGATTGTTCGCTATGTGAAAAGAGCTCACCCTTAATAGACTTCAAATGGTTTTCGATGCGGTATTGCAACTCTTCGTAGATCGGTAAGCCTTCACGTTGAATTAAATTATTGAACAGCAAACTCAGATGCGAAAGTTGAATCAGTAAATCTCGCTGAATGGCCTTATTTCGTGCCTCTGACGATTGCTTGATATCCGTTTGCCCATAGAGTGGAAAAACCTCTTTGAAAACGATCTCTTTAAAGTTGGGCTGATTACCGAGCACATCTTCTTTTAAAAATCTTCTGGCTTCGTCAACAAAGCGCCAATTCACAGAAGGGTGAATCGCCGTACACTCGTGTTGAATGATGGCCTCAATCAAATTCTCTTCCTCTCGTTTAGAACTAATCACCGCATCTACAATGTAGGGCATCACATCGCGCAGTTTATTGGCGTTGATACTATTTAACACCTTTGCATGCGGACTTACCAATTCCAAAACGCCAAGCAACTCACCGTCATTTTCTATGGGAGCAAAAATGGCACTTTTCACGCCTTGTTCCTTCAAGGTACTATACGGCGCAGTGCCTTCAGACATCTCGTAAAACTTATCTACATCTGAGATAGAAAAGGCCTCTTTATTCTCTACCAGTGCTTGATAAGAACCTGGACACAAGGCAACAGAGCAATTGGACTCCTCTTTATCCATCAACAAATAACTGTTAATCCCTTCTCCCACCACGGTTTGGAAGGTATTTGATTCTTGTTGGAAAACTGTAAATCCAGCTTTCAATTCTTTATGATTGAAGAGTGCTTGAAAGATTTTTTGAAAGTCTTCCATAAAGTTCGCACTCTTTCGCTTGTTGGTCGCTAAAAGGGTGGTCTTTAATTCAGAGATGGACTGGTCTGCAGTCACATCAAAAATGTTAGAAATGACGAAACCTTTGAGTGCATAACTCTGTGGTGGAAACTTCTCCTTCCATAGGTCGATATTCTCAAAATTGTCTAGCAATTCATCTACATCTTCTTGCGTGATCGGCCTTGATTTTTCATTGGGCGTGATCTCGATAAAATCGGCATTGTAAAGAATCTTATACGACCGCAGAATTCCTGTGGCGTCCGGTATATCGTAAAAGAACGGTCGCTTAAAGTCTACATGATAGCCGTAGTGAAAGGCCAAAATAACGGTACAACCAATGATATAGCGCTGATCTTCGGGCATGTTGCGAATCTTCAATTCGAACCCTTCGCCCGCTTCCTTTATAATATTCTTGAATCGTTGAGAAGCGTTGAAGATCACATTGTGAAAAGGAACTGAAGCAGTTTTGATCTCATTGAGTGTCAAGACCTCTGAAAACGAATCTTGCAAGATGAACTCAATTTCCTTTTCATAAGTATCCAAAAGGGTTAAGTCGTCAAATCCTTCTCGAAGAATAGGATGCGCCTCTGCAATTTCCAAGATTCTCTTGGCTTTTTCCGCTTTGTACCCATCATTGGAGCTCAACATCTCTTCATATTGTTCCATCAGCTTGTTAAAGCTGATCTTCAAATACAAAGGAGACTCTTCTATTTGGTTGATATTGGTCATACGATTTAGACGAAAAACTCTATGTAAAGTTACAAAAAGCTACACTAGTAATCCCCTTGACGCTACTTGAGCACTTTGTAAATCAATCATTTTTGCAGAAATTAGGGGAAATTTACACCATGCTCTCCTCTCAAAAGCGGTTGGACAAGGCGTATAACAACGCACAAAGACTGTCATTCGATGACTATTCCAAATTCATTCTTTTCAGTGATTGCCATCGAGGGGACAATAGCTGGGCGGATGATTTTGCGAACAATCGTAACATCTACTTCCATGCCCTGAAACACTACTTCATCAACGGTTTCAGCTACTGCGAATTGGGCGACGGGAACGAACTTTGGGAGAATCTAACGTTCGATCCCATCTTTGAGGCGCATAAGAATGTTTTCATGCTGATGCAACGTTTTTACGAT
>CAWUKP010000107.1:0-7936 GCA_963922975.1 uncultured Spongiivirga sp.
ATGAAGTGTTCGTCGTTGATCGCTGTTAATCATCTGTACTTCGCTGCTGACTTGTTTGGCCAGATTTCGTAACACGGCTAGATCTTCCTGTGAAGACGCTTCAATACAGACTGGAATGCTGTCAAAATCCAGATTTCGTTCTTTGCTAAAGCTTTGTAAGGGATAAAATACACCGTGCCGCGCATGGTGGGATAAACTTTCTAGGGGCACACTTCCTGAGGTATGAACAACTAACGTATCGAACTGTGGGATCTTTTGCGAAACTTCTGCAACCGCATCGTCGTTGACCGCAATGAACAACACATCAACAGGTTTCAACTTCTTAAAATCATCAATAACTTCCACATTTTGGGGAAGGTCAAAATCGATGGTTTTTCTGCTGAATACTTGACGAACAGCAATATTTTCGGCGGCATCAAATGCTCGTAAAAGGTGGAAAGCCACGTGGCCTGCGCCAATAATGGAAACGCTTGTCATGCCTCAAAAATAGCTAAAATACTGCGGTCATGGGCGACTTCATTTTTGGGCAATGAAAGATTTTCATGATTAATGAAAGGATATTAACAAATCACTAAGAGCATTCTCTAAAAGTTGCTGCCAGAATTGATGCTAAATGCATTATTTTTGCACACTGAAAAAAGGACGGCAACGCAGCATTTCATGAAGGACAAATTAGCCAAGATTATTTTCTCAACACGCCTGATGGCACTTCTCTTTGTTATCTATGCCACCGCTATGGTGATGGGTACGTTTGTGGAAAGTTGGTACAGTACCGAAACCGCACGCATATGGATTTACAACGCTTGGTGGTTTGAATTGATTATGCTGCTCTTTGTGATCAACTTCACCGGAAACATCTTCCGCTACAAATTGCTGCGCAAAGAGAAGTGGCCCGTATTATTGCTCCATTTGTCCTTCAGTCTTATCTTAATCGGAGCCTTCGTAACGCGTTATATCAGCTATGAGGGCATCATGACCATCCGCGAAGGCCAGTCAGAGCAGTTCTTTTTTTCGGAAAAGACCTACCTCACAGCCATGGTTGATGGGGATATCAATGGTGAACGTAGACGAAAGAAATTGGAGGGTGATTTGATCGTGACTCCTGAAGGAAGAACCTCCACTTATTTCTGGAATGAACTGCCTTGGAAAAGCGATTTCAACGGGCAAGATTTTAAAATCGAATATGTAGATTTTATTGAAGGAGCTCAGGAGGGATTGGTGCCTGACGAAAATGGTGAAGGCTTTCTCAAGATCGTAGAGGCGAGTGGTGGGCAACGCCATGAACACTTTCTGAAAGAAGGTGAGGTAGCCAGTATTCATAATATACTCTTCGCACTCAATAACCGAACGCAAGGAGCGATCAACATTCTCGAAAAAGACGGTCAATACCAAATCGAAGCGCCTTTTGAAGGGAACTTCATGCGCATGGCCGATCAATTGCAGGGAACCGTTATCAAAGACAGTGTGCAGCCGCTTATGCTTCGATCGCTTTACAATATGGCCAATCTACAGTTTGTGATTCCTGAACCCATCACCAAAGGAGTTTTTGATGTGGTGGAGAAAGAAGAGAAAACAGAAAATGACGCGGATGCCCTTATTGTGCGTGTCAGCACTCAAGATGAAAGCCAAGTTGTTAAGTTATTAGGATCCAAAGGACGTATCAATCCGCCAAAAACGATTCAACTTGGAGGTTTAGACTTTCATTTGGCTTATGGTTCCAAACAACTCGAATTGCCCTTTAGCATTACCTTGTACGACTTCATCGCGGAAAAATATCCCGGCACCGAGCGCAATCCAACGCCCAGCTATGCAGCCTTCAAAAGCAAGGTACGCGTCAACGATCAAGAGTCTTATGACTATGATATCTTCATGAATCACGTCTTAGATCACCGTGGGTATCGATTCTTCCAAGCCAGTTTCGATCCTGATGAACTAGGCTCGCATCTTTCGGTAAGCCACGATCGCATCGGTACGGGACTTACTTATTTAGGCTATTTTCTATTGTACGCAGGACTGATGGGAATTATGTTTTTCGGTAAAACACGCTTTAAAGATTTAGGCAAGATGCTCCGCAAAGTAAAGGCCCAAAAAAGCAAGCTGGCTGCCCTATTACTTTTCACTCTTTCTTCGGTGGCCTTTGCACAAGAAGAAGTGCATACAGAAGGTGATGGACATGATCACAGTACTACTTCCTCTCTGCTGGTCGAAAATCTGGACTCATTGCTGTCGGCCAATGCGGTCACTAAAGAACACGCTGCCAAATTTGGAAGCTTGGTGATTCAAGATGTGGGCGGACGGATGAAACCCACCAACACTTTCGCTTCAGAAATGCTGCGCAAGGTGAGCAAGCGCGATACCTACAACGGCATGAATGCAGACCAGGTATTGCTTTCCATGACCGAAACTCCTTTTCCTTGGTATCAGGCGCCATTGGTCTATGTAAAATGGCAGAACGACAGCATACGCAAAATCATTGGCGCACCTGAAAGCGGCAGTCGCATCCCGCTCGCGCAGTTCTTCACCAATGAAGGAGCTTACAAATTAGCTCCGTATTTAGAAGATGCGTATCGCGCCAAAGTGCCCAATTCATTTCAAAAAGGGTTTATCGAAACGGACCGTCGCGTGAATTTGCTGTATTCAGCATTGGAGGGAAGAATTCTGCGTATTTTTCCTGTTCCAGGGGATGAGAACAACACCTTTGTTTCCTACCGTGAAGTAGGAGAGAGCAATTTCAAAGGCAATGATTCCCTTTACGTGCGCAACGTGCTTCCCTTGTACGCAACAGCCTTACGCAGCGCCAAAGAAACAGGCGATTACACTCAGGCTGATCAATTGTTAGAGAGCATCAAAGGATTTCAAAAGCGCCACGGCGAAAAAGTATTGCCTTCCGAAAAGCAAATACAGGCCGAAGTCCTCTACAACAAACTGAATATCTTCAATCAACTCTACCGCTATTACGCCATGTTTGGTGTGCTCATGTTGATACTTCTGATTTCACAAATCTTCAAGGATCGAAAGTGGAAACGTTTGGGCATCAATATTTTTAAAGTAGGTATCATTCTTCTTTTCGTAGCCCACCTAGCTGGTTTGATAGCACGCTGGTATATTTCTGGCCATGCACCATGGAGTGATGCCTACGAGGCTATTGTATACATGGCTTGGGCCACCATGGCGCTTGCCTTGGCTTTTGCCAGAAAATCGAATATTACGGTTGCCGGCAGTGCCTTTGTCACGGCCATTCTACTTTGGGTGGCCCATCAAAGCTGGACCGATCCTGCCATTGCAAATCTGCAGGCAGTTTTAGACAGCTATTGGTTGATGATTCACGTGGCGGTGATTGTGGCCAGTTATGGACCGTTTACTTTGGGGGCGATTCTCGGGATAATTGTGATGCTATTGATTCTGCTGACCAACAACAAGAACAAAGAACGCATGAAGCTCAATATCAAAGAGCTTTCCATCATCAATGAAGTGGCGCTCACAGTGGGCTTGGTCATGCTGACCATTGGTAACTTTTTGGGCGGCCAATGGGCGAATGAAAGCTGGGGGCGATATTGGGGCTGGGACCCTAAGGAAACTTGGGCCTTGATTAGTATTGTTGTTTATGCCTTTGTCATTCACACCAGATTAGTGCCTGGCCTTCGGGGAAGATTTGCGTTCAACTGGTTGGCCACCTTCGCCTTTATGTCCATCATCTTTACCTATTTCGGAGTGAATTTCATCCTATCGGGTTTACATTCCTACGCAAGTGGTGATGCGATTATTGGCGGAAAGTTCTTCGCGATCTATGCGGCCGTTTGGATCGTTGTTGGATTCTTAGTCTACCCAAAATATAAGAAGTACTTTAAGAAAGGCTAGACTTGTTGCTCAAAGACATCGAGCAACTGATTGGTCTGGCCTTGTAATTTTTTACGGAAAAAAGAAGTGCCACCCAAAAGCCATCCTTTGAAACCCATAGCTTGTGTTGCCCAACGATGCAAGCTGAAGTGATCTGTGTGTTGAATGATCTTACCGTCTTTGAATACAAAGGAAGCCTGAATTATATTATGCACCTTTCTGCCTGTTTTGCTGAAGGTATAACGCGCATCCCAGCGCGCTTTTCCGGAGCGTTCATCGGCCTCAATTTCTGAAGCTATCACTTCAAAAGATTTGCCTTTTTGGCTTCCACGAAGCATGCGCCACATGTTTTTGGCACGTTCACCATGCAACTCTCCAAAGGCTGGATCTTCAAATAGTACATCGTCGTGATAATAGGCAACCATACGCTCCACATCACCCTCATGAAACGCCTTGTAAAAGTCTTGGATTACTTTTTCCATGCACTAAAGATACAAAGCTTCATAGGTAAAATGCTGTTGCACAGCTCAATAATTCGCCTCATATTTGTTACATCATGAAGTAATTAGATTTATGTACCCTATTGTTAGTGCCGCCCTGGTAACCATTTTCGAGTAGTCTCGAACACGCTTCTTTTGCTAACATCATAAATCAACAATCACCATGTCAACCACCAACCTTAAAAAATTCATCACCCTCTTCGGGCAAGCGCTGAGAGGAAAACAACAAGATTTTACATCAGGAAGCATTCGTCGAGCTGTTTTTATGCTTTCCGTTCCAATGATCCTTGAAATGATGATGGAATCGATCTTTGCTTTGGTCGATGCCTATTTTGTGTCCAGTATAAGTGCCAATGCGATTGCTACGGTGGGTTTAACCGAGTCTGTACTCACGCTGGTTTATGCCGTTGCCATTGGTTTGAGTATGGGTGCTACGGCTATTGTGGCAAGACGTACGGGAGAAAAAGATATCGAAGGTGCTTCTCAAGCTGCGGTGCAGGTCATATTTCTAGGAGTGGCCGTAGCTGCGATCATCAGCGTCATTGGAATTCTGTATCCCAAAGAGATTTTACAGCTGATGGGTGGTGAGGCTGACTTGATTGCCGAAGGCTATGGCTACACTCAGGTATTACTGGGTGGAAACGTAACCGTCATGTTACTGTTTCTGATCAATGCGGTTTTCAGAGGAGCGGGCGACGCCTCAGTGGCGATGAAGGTTTTGATCTTATCGAATGCCCTCAATATTATTCTGGATCCTATGTTCATCTTTGGCTTTGGACCGATTCCTGAATTTGGGGTGCAGGGAGCTGCCATTGCAACCACGATTGGTCGTGGTGTGGCAGTTGTTTTCCAGTTGCTGATTTTATTCTTTGGATGGTCAAAGATCAAAGTTGGATTTAAAGATTTGGTATTGCGCGCTGCCGTCATGATGAATTTAGTAAAGGTTTCTTTAGGAGGTATTGGTCAGTTCATTATAGGTACTTCCAGTTGGGTCTTTTTGATGCGTATCATGGCAGAATTTGGAAGCGAAGTACTGGCTGGTTATACGATTGCCATACGCGTGTTGATGTTCACTTTGATGCCCTCCTGGGGAATGAGCAATGCGGCCGCTACTTTGGTAGGACAAAATCTAGGAGCCCAAAAACCCGAACGTGCCGCACAGTCTGTTTGGAAAACAGGAAAATATAACGCTATTTTTATGTTAGGCGTCTCGGTTTTCTATTTGATTTTTGCGGAAGGAATTCTCAAACTTTTTAGCCAAGAAACTGAGGTTATCACCTATGGTGCTTTGAGCCTACGGATTATCGCTGCGGGTTACGTGGCCTATGCCTATGGCATGGTTGTTATACAAGCATTTAATGGGGCAGGTGATACCAAAACGCCGACCATTATTAATTTCTTCTGTTTTTGGCTGTTTCAGCTGCCTTTCGCGTATTTGGCGGCCATTTGGGCAGATTGGGGAGTTACTGGTGTTCTTATGGCGATTACGCTGGCGGAAGTGCTTATTGCCATCATTGGTATCCTTTGGTTCAAAAAAGGAAAGTGGAAAGAGGTGCAGGTGTAAAGTTCACCCAAAGGTTTTTTGTAATTTAGGGATCTACTAATTTCCGATTTTATGGCCGATAAAAAACTAGGATTTAATTCCACTTGCACACACACAGGCGAAGTGGTCGACGAGCAGTTCAAAGGGGCTGTTTCGCCTATTTATATGTCTACTTCTTATCAGTACGAAGATGTAGAGGTGAAGCGCTACCCGCGCTATTTCAATACGCCCAACCAAGAAATGCTGTGCAAAAAGATTGCCGCGCTCGAACATGCTGAAGCCGCTTTGATTTTTGGTTCAGGGATGGCTGCGGTGAGCACCGCACTGATGGCTTTTCTGAAGCAGGGTGATCATGTCGTGCTCCAACAAACCTTGTATGGCGGCACCTTCAACTTTGTTTCCAAGGAGTTTGAGAAGTATGGTATTGAATATACCTTCACCGAAGGCTGGGAAGCTAAAGACTTTGAGCGTGCCATCCAGCCCAACACTAGAATTATTTATGTGGAAACACCTTCTAACCCGCTGTTGACCATTACAGATTTGAAGAAAGTTGCTGCCTTGGCGAGAAGCAAGGGATTGCTCACGATGATTGATAATACGTTCGCCTCGCCAGTAAATCAGAACCCAATTGATCACGGCATCGATATCGTAATTCACAGCGCCACCAAATATTTGGGAGGACATAGTGATATTTTAGCGGGTGCCGTGGCCGCTTCTGATGAACATATTCAGCAGATCTGGAATACAGCAATCAACTACGGTGGCAGTCTGAGTGATTTTACAGTTTGGATGTTGGAACGCAGTATCAAGACATTGGGCTTGCGCGTCAAACGCCAGAACAAGAATGCCCTCAAAATGGCCAAATACTTAAAAAAACACGATGACGTTGCGGCAGTTTATTATCCAGGGTTGAAATCACATCCAGGATATGCCATCGCCAAAGCACAGATGAAGGGCTTCGGTGGGATGCTTTCATTTGAGTTGAAGGAAGGTTTAGATACGGAGGCTTTTTTAAAAGCGCTACGTCTGATCAAACCATCTATGAGTCTAGCAGGTGTAGAAAGTACGATGCTCAGTCCGACAAAGACTTCCCATGCGCTGTTGACGCCTGAAGCGCGAGCGACTCAGGGCATTCGAGACGGATTGATCCGCTTTTCGATTGGAATTGAAGAGCACAAAGACCTGGTGCGCGACATTGAACAGGCTTTACATGCCATCAAAAAAATGGCCTTGGTATGAAGTTAGATATTCTGGCCTTCGGCGCGCATCCTGATGACGTGGAATTGGGTTGTGGAGGAACCCTCGCCAAAGAAATAGCAAACGGCAAGAAAGTAGGAATTGTAGATCTCACCCGTGGTGAATTGGGAACGCGAGGCACCGCTGAGATTCGCGACCGTGAAGCAGCTGCAGCGGCAGAAATTCTTGGAGTTGCCATTCGTGAGAATTTAGAAATGGCCGATGGTTTTTTTGTAAACGATCAACATCATCAACTGCAGATTGTCAAAATGATCCGCAAGTATCGTCCAGAAGTAGTGCTCTGTAATGCAGTTGAAGACCGACACATTGATCATAGCAAGGGCAGTCAACTGGTGAGTGATGCTTGTTTTTTGTCGGGTTTGGTGAAGATTGACACGATGTTGGATGGAGATGATGCGTGGCAAGAGGCATGGCGACCCAAGGTGGTGTATCACTACATCCAGTGGAAAAATTTGAAACCTGATTTTGTCGTAGACATTGGTGATCATATCCATCAAAAGATCACTGCGATTGAAGCCTACAGTTCACAATTTTATGATCCCGATAGCAAGGAGCCAGAAACGCCCATTAGCAGCAGAAACTTTTTAGAAAGTGTGCGTTATCGTGCGCGTGATCTGGGGCGATTGATAGGAGCGGAGTACGCGGAAGGGTTTACTGCGGAACGTTTTCCGGCAGTGAACAGTCTTTTTGATATAAAATGATTTGTGGAAAGCCTTTGCTGAAAAAGGCAAAATGCAATATATTTGCAAGCTCAATTACATGGTGGTTGTAGCTCAGTTGGTTAGAGCGCTAGATTGTG
>CAWUKP010000108.1:0-7919 GCA_963922975.1 uncultured Spongiivirga sp.
TGAGCCCTGCCTTAGATGAAGAAAAGTTACATTTCAATTACAACAAGAAAGTGACCACCATAGAATTGGATGAGGTGATGCGACAAGCCGAAGGTTCCGGAATTTTGGTGAATGCTACAAAAATTCGGGAACAATTGCGCTTCGAGGATATGCTAGATCATCGCTTTGTGTTGAACAGTTTTCAAGACATTGAACGCTTAACCAATGGGCACGATGTGCAGGAGGCTTTGATGGCTAGCTATGATGAGGCTGGGCAACACGATACTGCGGTGATTGTGCGCTCAAACAAACGCGCCAATCTTTTCAACCAACAGATTCGGAGCAGGATTCTTTTCAATGAAGACGAGCTCACCGCTGGCGATCGACTGATGGTTGTAAAGAATAATTACTATTGGCTCAAGGAAACCTCCGAAGCTGGTTTTATTGCCAATGGAGATACGGTTGAAGTTTTAGAGATTTTTGGTTTTAAAGACCTGTATGATTTCCGTTTTGCGGAGGTGAAGGTGCAAATGGTAGACTATCCGAATCAAAAACCGTTCGAAACGGTGTTGCTGCTCAATACCATAAGTTCTGAATCGCCTTCCCTAACCTATGAGGAAAACAATCACCTCTATCAGGAAGTGATGAAGGACTATGCAAACGAAACATCCAACTACAAGAAGTTTTTAAGCGTGAAGAAGAACAAATACTTCAATGCCTTGCAAGTAAAGTTTTCGTATGCCATTACCTGTCATAAATCGCAAGGGGGTCAGTGGAAAACAGTCTTCGTAGAGCAGCCATATTTGCCCAATGGTGTCGATCGCGATTACCTGCGATGGCTGTATACCGCAATTACTCGAGCTAGCGAAAAGCTCTACCTCATTGGCTTTAAAGACGATAGCTTTGAAAGTTCCTAGTTTTTGGCGTAACTTTTGCTCTAGACTATATACCAATCAGGTACACATATCCCTAAATTGACTTTTATGACACCCGATACTGTTGTAAGCATATTTCTAGGCGTTGGTTTAGCCGCCTCCGTGGGCTTCCGCGTTTTTCTACCTCTTTTCGCCTTGAGTTTGGCTGGACATTTTGATGTAATTCCCTTAAATGAAAACTGGGAATGGATGAGCAGTTGGGCTGCCATGATTACTTTAGGTATTGCCATGATTGTGGAAGTGTTGGCGTACTTCATCCCATGGGTAGACAATCTACTAGATTCCATCGCAGTACCTCTCGCCGCCATTGCAGGTACCGCAGTGGTGGTAGCTACTGCCGCTGATATGGATCCTATGATAACATGGGCGTTGGCCATTATCGCAGGCGGAGGAACCGCTACGGCCATCAAAGGCACTACCGCGGCCACAAGAATTACCTCGACGGCCACTACTGGCGGTATCGCCAATCCTGCAGTGGCTACCGTAGAAACTGCCACGGCCAGTGTGATGTCTATCACCTCTATCTTCATTCCCATCCTTGCCATTATTTTGGTCATACTGATCGCATTTGGAATCCGTCGGATCTACAAAGGTTTGCGTCCAAGCAAAATAAAAACTTAGGCAAAAGCCGTACTTTTAGACAAAATTTAAGTCGAATGAAAATCATTTCGATGATTCCGGCGCGCTACGCCGCTTCACGCTTTCCAGCAAAGTTGATGCAAGATTTAGCGGGAAAGACAGTCATCCTGCGAACGTATGAAGCTACCGTACAAACGGGTCTTTTTGATGCCGTCTATGTAGTTACGGATAGTGACATTATTTTCGAAGAAATCACCAAAAATGGCGGGAAAGCCATTATGAGTCAACAAGAACACGACTGCGGAAGCGATCGCATTGCAGAGGCTGTCGCATCCATGGATGTGGATATTGTGGTGAATGTACAAGGGGATGAGCCTTTTACCGAAACAGAAAGTTTACAGAAAGTGATTGAGGTTTTTCGTCAGGACGAAGACAGAGAAATTGATCTTGCATCTTTGATGGTGCGCATTCACAACGCCGAGGAAATTGCAAATCCAAATACGGTCAAGGTGATCGTAGACCACCGAAATTTTGCACTTTATTTTTCGCGTGCGCCGATTCCATTTCACCGAGATACCACCATGAATCCTCCGTATTTCAAACACAAGGGAATCTACGCCTTCCGCAAGCAGGCATTAATGGACTTCCACAGGCTTCCCATGTTATCCTTAGAAGCCTCAGAGAAGATTGAAGCCATTCGATATTTGGAGTACGGAAAGAAGATCAAAATGGTGGAAACCGAAGTTCAAGGCATCGAAATCGATACCCCTGAAGATTTAGAACGTGCACGAAAATTACTGCGGTCATGAAATTTGAGAACATTCAAGTAATTGGTTTTGACGCAGACGATACACTTTGGGTGAACGAAACGTATTTCCGCGAAGCGGAGCACGAGTTTGCCCAATTGCTCAAGGCCTTCGAAACTGAGAATAAAATTGACCAAGAGCTTTTCAAGGTAGAAATACAGAACCTGCACGCTTATGGATATGGTGTCAAAGGTTTTATGCTCAGTATGGTGGAAGCTGCCTTGGAGCTTTCGAATTACTCCATTTCGACGAAGAAAATCGAAGAAATTCTAAATATTGGGAAGCGGATGTTGGAACATCCTGTAGAGTTATTACCAGGCGTTCGAGAAGTGCTTGAAGGATTGAATGGAAGGTACAAACTGATTTTGGCCACGAAGGGCGATCTTCTAGACCAAGAGCGAAAGTTGGAAAAGTCTGGGTTGGAGCAGTATTTTCATCATATAGAAGTGCTCAGTGAGAAGAAATCGTTCAACTATCAAAAGTTGTTGAATCATCTCGATATTGCTCCAGAAAACTTCTTGATGGTCGGTAATTCTTTAAAATCGGATGTATTGCCCATCGTACAATTGGGTGGAAATGCAGTGCACGTACCTTTTCACACCACATGGGCGCACGAAGAAGTACGCACGGAAGAAACAAACGGCCACGAATATACCACCATTGCCAATTTACCCGAACTCCTAAAACTAGTCTGAGTGCGTTTTTTGAACATAGAAGAATGGAATCGGAAAGAGCACTTTGAGTTCTTTATGAACTTTGAGGATCCCTTTTTTGGTGTGACCATTCCTTTTAAAGTGACGAAGGCGTTGAATTGGGCCAAGGCTGAACAGGTATCTTTTTTTGCCACCTATCTCCACGCCTGTATCAAGGCGATCAATGCAGTTGAAAATTTCAGATACCGCATTACACCTGATAAACAAGTGGTAATTCACGATGTGATTCACGCTTCTCCAACCATGCCACGCCCTGATCACACCTTTGGGTTTTCCTACATCGCGTACACCGAAGAGTTTGGCGAATTTCTTGAAAATTATGAAGCAGAGAAGGCCCGAGTATGGAATTCTACGAGCCTTTATCCACCAGAAACTCATGGGGAAGATTGCATCTATTGTTCGGCGCTCCCATGGTTTGAATTCACGGGTCATAAAGAGCCTTTCATGACCAGTAATGGTTCCGAATCTGTACCCAAGTTAGCGTTCTCCAAAACCTATGAAAAGGATTCAGGTATCTGGATGAATGTGGCTTTGCAAGTAAATCATGCCTTGGTTGACGGGTATCATGTAGGCCTTTTTGCAGACTATTTCCAGACCTATCTCAACGAAACTAAATGGTAAGAAATGATGCGCATTGCTACAAATTTGAATATTTTTGTGATGAACCTACCTAGCAGCAATTGATGGATTTCAGAAATTTTCCCATGGTGCCCCGTGTCGTCTTCGGACGCGGTAGTTTTGTTGCTTTGGAGGAGCTTCTATCACATAAACGAAAAACCAACGCGCCTTTTGTCTTCCTCGTTGATGATGTATTTGAAAAAATAGGCACTATCGCTGCTAATTTACCAGCGGCCGCTGAAGATATGGTGCTTTACATTTCTACTGAAGAAGAACCGAAAACTACTCAAGTAGATGCCTTACGCGATGAGATTCTCCAAAAAAGTGAAGTCGTTCCTTCGGGGGTTATCGGTATAGGTGGCGGATCGATCATGGATTTAGCCAAGGCTGTATCCTTGATGCTCACCAATTCAGGTAGTTCAGCCGACTATCAAGGTTGGGATCTGGTGAAACAACCAGGTGTCTATCATGTGGCCGTTCCTACCATTTCAGGAACGGGCGCTGAGGTCTCTCGAACAGCCGTTTTGACAGGCCCAGAAAAGAAACTCGGGCTCAATTCAGACTATACTCCTTTTGATCAAGTACTGCTAGATCCGGAGCTCACGCACACTGTTCCGAAGGATCAATGGTTTTATACAGGAATGGATTGCTATATTCATTGCATAGAATCTCTCAACGGTACCTATCTTAATGCCTTCAGTCAAAGTCATGGTGAAAAAGCCTATGAGCTATGTAAAAAGGTGTTTCTCGGTAATGAACTTTCAGAAAAAACCGCGCAAGACCAATTGATGATGGCCTCCTGGCACGGCGGTATGAGCATTGCCTACTCGCAAGTGGGTGTGGCGCACGCAATGAGTTATGGACTTTCGTATCTATTAGGAACAAAGCATGGCGTTGGCAATTGTATTGTATTCGACAAGTTGGATGCATTTTATCCAGAAGGCGTGGTGGAGTTCCGGAAGATGCAAGAGAAGCAGAACATTCCGATTCCCCAAAATGTCTGTGGAGGACTCTCAGAAGCCGATTTCAATACCATGATAGACATCGCACTCAGCCTAGAACCGCTGTGGGAAAACGCCTGCGGTAAAAACTGGAAGGAACAGATTACCAGAGAGCGATTACGCAGCTTGTACGAATTGATGTAGGAGACATGAAGGGCTTAGCAAAACTAGTATTCTTCAAGTGGATGGGCTGGCACTTTCAAGGTGTATTCCCCGATATTAAAAAGTGCGTGGTGATTGTGATTCCGCACACCAGCTGGCACGATTTTTATGTAGGCGTGTTTGTTCGAAAAATCATAGGTGTCTCTATCAACTATGTCGCAAAAGCATCTCTTTTCAAACCTCCTTTTGGTTGGTATTTTCGTTGGATGGGCGGTAGACCGATAGACCGCAGCAAATCGCATAATTACGTGGAGGCCATTGCGCAATTATTCGAAACGAATAATGAGTTTCGCCTGGCATTGGCCCCAGAAGGAACGCGAAAAAAAGTCGAAAAACTGCGAACCGGCTTTTACTACATCGCGAAAACGGCTAAAGTACCCATTGTTATGGTTGCTTTTGATTATGGAAAGAAGGAGATTAAGTTCTCCGAAGCTTGGCATCCCTCTGAAGATGTGGATGCAGACTTTGCCAAGATCAAAGCCTTCTTCAGCGGAGTCAAAGGAAAAGTACCTGCCTATTCCTATGGAGATGATTAAGTCTTGTCTTTTTTAATCGTTGGCTCACTATTTTCCTTCTTTTTAGTGCTTCCAGGAAATACCAATTCAGTACTAGAAAAGGTAAAGCCAAAGGTTTTTTTCGCATAAAATACTTGGGAAATAGCATCTTCCACCTGACGCTCCGTCAGTTCTTTCAGCGGATGGATAAAGACCGACCAAACGATTTCCTCTGAAATGGCATACTTGACATCCAAGGCGGTGTGAAAGTTGGCAACTAGTGCATTCTTCAAAGTATCTTCATCCAGTTTGTCAACTTCTACAATTGGCGAAATGATTCGCATTCGATTGTGGTTCTCGTCTGTTAAGCACATTAATACAGTGCCCTGCACCATAAACTGCCAACGTCCATCTTGTCCGCTCAATGTATCTGCCACGCGTTCTAAGATCTGACCGAGTTGCTGATTGTCCATTTCTTGGGCCTGAAGGCTCGATGTCGTTAAGAGAATAAAGGCGAAAAGAAAGTATTTCATAGGAAAGAAGTATAAGAAGGTGGTCGCATGATTCCGAATTACTTTACGAAATTCAAAAACTTTTACGGTGTTCAGGGCTTGTGCTATCTTTGCTGCCGTTTGAACCGCCAATGCAATTATCTCAATATACAAGAGAGTTTAGATTCAACCTAAAGCTGTCCTTTCCCGTTATGGCGGGCATGTTGGGCCATACTTTGGTACAATTCTTTGATAATGTGATGGTCGGGCAATTAGGACCTGCCGAATTGGCGGCTGTTTCCCTCGGAAATAGCTTCGTCTTTATAGCCATGAGTATTGGTATTGGGTTTTCAACTGCCATTACGCCCTTAGTGGCAGAGGCAGATGGTGAAGGCAATACCCAAAAGGGAAAACAGGCCTTCAAGCACGGCTTGTTTCTATGTACGGTATTGGGTATCCTTTTATTTGGAATGGTGTACTTCGCCAAACCCCTGATGTACGTTATGAATCAGCCCGAGGAGGTGGTTACTTTGGCGATCCCTTACTTAAATTTAGTGGCCTTCTCTTTGGTACCGCTCATCATGTTTCAAGCGTTGAAACAATTTTCTGATGGACTGTCTCAGACCAAGTACCCGATGTTTGCCACGATTCTAGCGAATGTGGTGAATGTGGCTATCAACTATCTGCTCATCTTCGGGAAGTTTGGCTTCCCAGAAATGGGCGTTGTAGGCGCGGCCATCGGCACCTTGGCCTCTAGGTTCATCATGTTAGTTTTCCTCTGGTATTTGTTCCAAAAGAAACCAAAGTTTCACCCTTTTGTCAAACAGCTTAATTTTCGAATCATTCATCGTTCTGTATTGCGTAAGATTGTTGGATTAGGCTTGCCGTCTGCGCTGCAGATGTTTTTTGAAGTGGCCATTTTTACCGCTGCGATCTGGCTTAGCGGTGTTTTGGTGAAAAATGCACAAGCTGCGAATCAAATTGCCTTGAACTTGAGCAGTATGACCTTTATGGTGGGTATGGGCTTAGGGGTTGCCGCGATGGTCCGCGTTGGAAATCAAAAAGGAAAGGGAGACTTTAAGGCCTTAAAACGAATAGGGGAATCTATTTTCTTATTGACCTTTATTTTGGATGTGATTTTTGCGGCACTCTTTTTATTGGGCAGGTTTTGGCTACCCACCGTTTACCTTGATGTCGATGACCCTTTGAACCAAGCGGATAACGTCGAAGTAATCGCTATTGCAGCAAAATTGTTGTTGATTGCGGCTTTCTTTCAAATCTCTGATGGAATTCAAGTAGTGGTTTTGGGCGCGCTTCGGGGCTTGCAAGATGTGAAAATCCCAACCTTCATCACTTTTATTGCCTATTGGGTCATTGGCTTCCCGGTTAGCTATTATTTTGGACTTTTCACACCAATGAAGAGTTCCGGAATCTGGATGGGATTGTTGATTGGATTAACCGCTTCAGCGATAATGTTGTACCTTCGATTTAACTATTTAACCAAAAAAAGAATTCGACAGGCGCACCCCGTGAAAAGCTAACAACTTTTACGTTTTCGTTGATTTTTTATTTAGCAGCATCAGTAAATTTTCCCTTCGCAAATGCAATTACCTAAGTTTTTACTCGGAGATAACACAGACTATCCAAATGGGATTTACATCATCCATACCGAATACCCTCGGTTCGTAGTGAATTTGGAAGACGACGAAATTGAGTGGTTTGAAGAGTTTGCCAAAGAAGACGAAACCGAGTTGGCCAATGTGATGGAAGAACTCATTTCTTCCGCCAATGCGTTCTACGATAGAGAAGTATCCCGATACGAAGAATAAGCATGTTGGAGTCTTTGGTGCAATGGGATAAAAAGGTATTTATATACCTAAACAACTTGGGCACACCGACCTGGGATGGATTTTGGCTAGTAGTCACCAACAAGTACTACGCTATTCCGGTGTACGCCCTTTTCCTTGTTTTACTTTTTAAAAAGTTGGGTGTAAAACGGACTTTCGTCTGCTTGGTGGCTATTGCCTTATTAATTACCGCGACGGACCAACTCGCGAACTTTTTCAAGTATGGCGTGGGGCGTTTACGACCCTGTCACGACCTGGAGTTGGAAGGAATGTTTCGTTTGGTAAAAGCCTCTT
>CAWUKP010000109.1:0-7839 GCA_963922975.1 uncultured Spongiivirga sp.
TACATTGAACACGCAATTGGGATACATTTCCCTGAACCAACGATTGCAGAACGATGAGGTAATTGCGGTGGCCTTCCAATACACCGCCAATGGACAGGTATTTCAAGTTGGAGAGTTTGCAAATGATGGAGTCAATGCCACTGAGATCGAAACCGATGTGAACGGTGACCCCACACAGATTAACAATCAGGCCTTGGTCATGAAAATGCTAAAGAGTAGCGTCACTAACGTTAGCCAGCCTGTTTGGGATTTGATGATGAAGAATATCTATGCCATCCCAGGTGCCTTAGAAATTAGTCAAGAAGACTTTAGACTCAACATCCTGTATTCTGATCCTTCGCCTATCAATTATATAACTCCCGTAGAAGGCACCGCGTTTTCTCCAGATTCCAACATTCAATCTGATGAGCCTCTTATTGTTGGCTTCAATCTAGATCGTTTGAATATTTATAATGATCCCCAACAGGGAGGAGATGGTTTCTTTGATTTCATCCCAGGAATTACTGTGAACCAACAGAATGGTCTGATTATTTTCACCACGGTAGAACCGTTCGGAGAATATCTTTTTCAACAATTATCGGACAATCCTAACAATCCTACGGAAGATTACGCCAATCCGGTTTCCTACAATGAAAACCAAACACAGTTCGTTTTCCGAGATATGTATGCTGCCACCAAGGCTTTTGCTTTGGAAGAGAGCGAGCAGAACAAATTTCAGTTGAAAGGACGGTATAAATCCAGTGGTGGTGAAGGAATCGCCATTGGTGCTTACAACGTACCGCGTGGATCGGTGCGTGTGACCGCGGGTGGTCGTGTGCTTCAGGAAGGGGTCGACTACACCGTGAATTACGCCATTGGTCGTGTGGTCATTATTGACGAAGCCCTTCGCGCTTCCAATATTCCTATTGAGGTCTCTGTAGAAAATCAATCGGTATTCGGGCAGCAGAATAAACGTTTTTCAGGGTTGGATATTGAACATCGCTTTAGCGATGATTTCATCATCGGAGCCACCTATCTCAATCTCAATGAGCGCCCACTGACTCAAAAGGCAAATTATGGGGTTGAACCTGTAAATAATACCATGCTTGGATTCCGTGCCAACTACTCCACGGAAGTACCTTTTTTAACTCGAATGGTCAATAAACTGCCCAATATTGATACAGATGTTCCCTCTAATTTTTCGGTGCGTGGAGAAATCGCTACACTCATAGCCGGCACTTCACGAAACGCCGACTTTTTGGGGGAAACTACTTCCTATGTAGATGATTTTGAAGGTTCGCAGACCACTATCGATATGAAGAGTCCTTTAGCATGGACCTTATCCAGTGTACCACAAGAGGTTCCCAATGGAACGGCTCCTAACGGAGATCTCAGTTCTGGTTTCAACCGAGGAAAACTAGCCTGGTACACCATCGATCCGATATTTTATTCCAACCAACGTCCCGATGGCGTCTCAGATGAGGATATTTCTACCAACGAAACGCGACGTGTATTCATCAATGAAATTTTTCCGCAACAAGATATTGTTCGAGGGCAGAATACGGTTCAAACCACCTTGGATTTAGCCTATTATCCTGAAGAACGAGGCCCCTACAATAACAGTCCAAATTTTGAATCACAACAACCGCAGGAGCATTGGGCAGGAATTATGCGCTCTATTCAATCTACCAATTTCGAGCAGGCCAATGTAGAATTCATTCAGTTCTGGGTATTGGATACGTTTTCGGACAATCCTTCTCCGAATGATGATTTAGGAGAATTGGTGATCAATTTGGGGAATATTTCAGAAGACGTACTTAGAGATGGGCGCAAGCAATACGAAAACGGATTGCCAGGGGTAAACAATACAAACAACGTCCTAACGCAAAATACTGCCTGGGGAGAGGTTCCGTCTTCGCAATCGCTTACGTACGCTTTTGATGCGGACGAAGCCAATCGAAACGTGCAAGATGTTGGTTTTGACGGTCTGAATGATGTTGAAGAGGCAGCCATCTACACCAACGGACCTCCTGAAGATCCTGCGTTGGATAACTATCAGTTTTACGTTCAAGCGCAAGGAGATGTTTTAGAGCGTTACAAGAATTTCAATGGAAATGACGGGAATTCACCCGTGGTAGTAACCCAAGATTTCCGTGGAAGTACGCAGCAGCCAGATACCGAGGATGTGAATCGCGATCAAACCATGAATACCATCGATAGTTACTTGGGATATCGCATTCCAATTCGTAAGAATTTAAACATCGGCGATCCTTTTGTATATGATGTTCGTGAGGTACCACCTTTTGAATTGCCCAATGGGCAAACCTTGAGCGGTGTTCGCTGGGTGCAGTTCAGAGTACCAGTAAGTCCTGATTTCTATGAAAACAACCCAGACCCAGTCTTGGCTAATCTTTTTGAGAATCCTACGGGCGTAGAAGATTTACGTTCGGTACGTTTTATGAGGTTATATCTCCAGGAATTTGAACAGCCTGTGGTGATGCGTTTCGGTACCTTGGATTTGGTACGTGGTGATTGGCGTCAGTATCGCCAAACATTGGAAGCGAATGAGGATGATCCTTCCAACGATCCGACGACGCTAGAAGTAGGTGCTGTAAACATTCTAAACAACGAGCAGCGCACTCCAATTCCTTATGTTTTACCTCCTGGAATTCGTCGTGAGCAACTCAACAACAACAACACGATAGTCAATTTAAATGAACAATCGTTAACGCTGGCGGTAAACGACCTAGAACCTACAGATTCACGTGCTGTATTCAAGGCAATTGATATAGACATGCGACAATTCAAATCGCTACGTATGTTTTTGCATGCCGAAGCCTTGGAAGGAATCAATGTGGAAAACGGCCAACTCAATGGTTTCTTGCGTATCGGAATTGATTTAAATCGCAACTACTACCAGATCGAAGTACCCTTGCAGATTACCCCGCCTGGGTCGTCAAATCCTGAGTCGGTTTGGCCGCCGTCTAACAATTTGGATATTGATTTAAGTGTACTGTCTACCATAAAGGCAGAAACCTTGGCTTTAGGAACTACGGACCCCGTCTACTTTTTATTGGATGAAAGTGGTAATCTCATTACGGATGCTAATGGTGATCCTACCCCTGTGTCCGGCGAGAATCCAGTACCCCTCGACCAAAAGCGTATTGCCATCCGGGGAAATCCAACGCTAGGAAATGTGAGAAACATGATGGTAGGGATCAAAAGCAATGTTGGACCATCAGGATTACCTGTTAGTGGTGAAGTGTGGTTCAACGAACTTCGTTTGGCCAACTTGGAAAGTCGCGGAGGTTGGGCTGCCATCGGCGCTGTAGATGCCAATATTGCTGATTTTGCCAATGTTTCTGCCACAGGCCGCATGAGCACTGTCGGTTTTGGAGGGATCAATCAAACACCTACGGAACGGTCGTTAGAAGACGCTCAGCAATACGATGTGGTGACTAATGTAAGTTTGGGTCAGCTCTTGCCGCAACGATGGGGAATTCAAATTCCATTCAACTTTAGTACAGGTGAGGAGCTCATCACTCCTGAGTACGATCCTTTCTACGAAGACCTTCGTTTAGAAGACCAGCTGAGTGCCGCAGATGACCAACGTGCGCGAGATTCCATTACCAGAACTGCTACGGATTACACCAAGCGCAAGAGCATCAATTTTATTGGGGTTCGAAAGAATAGATCTCCTGACCAAAAGCAACGTTTCTACGATGTGGAGAATTTTGATTTCTCCTACGCCTACAATGAAACCGAACGCAGAAACTACGAGATCGAAAATAGACTGGACCAAAATGTTCGGGTGACTGCCAATTATGGGTATAACTTCCAACCGAAGTATTTTCAACCTTTTAAGAATGTAAAGTTTCTAAGTGCCAGCAAGTATCTTTCTTGGCTGAGTGATTTTAATTTCAATTTACTGCCAAGTTCGGTTACTGCTTCTGCCAATATCAACCGTAGTTTTAACTCTCAGCGCTTCCGAATTATTGATACTGGGGCGGAATTTATTCCACCGCCAGAATTACAACAACGCAATTTTCTATTCGATTGGTCTTATGCGCTTACTCATAATTTCTCGCGCTCGCTTCGAATGAATTTCACGGCATCTAATAACAATATTGTTCGGAATTATTTTGAAGAAGATGGAGACATTAACACAGACCTAGGAATCTGGGATGGTTTTTGGGATGTTGGAGATGCTAATAATCATGTGCAGTCCTTAGGATTGACCTATGAGCTACCTATAAGTAAGATTCCACTTTTTAGCTTCCTTTCAGCCACCTACAATTATACTGGAGACTTTTCATGGCAACGAGGATCTAATGCCCTGGCCGATGTACAAGACCAAAATGGAAACCGTTTAGGAATCGTCAATACCGTACAAAATGCACAAACCCATGCCTTGAATTCTACCCTCGACATGGAAAAGTTGTATAAATTCCTCAAGCTGGAGAAAAAGGTGAAACAAAAGGGTAGGGCAACACCTCGTCCGGGTGGTTTGCCGCAAGTGGGCAGCAAAACCGATCAAGATGAAGACGGTAAAAAGAAAAAGAAGCCAAAAACCGTAAAAGACAATTTCGGTACGAAAGTTTATAATACAGCTATTGGGCTTCTGACCGCAGTAAAGCGAGTTCAAGTAAATTACTCAGAGAATAATGGTACCGTATTACCCGGCTATATCCCGGATATTGGCTTTGTCGGCACCTTAAAGCCAACGGTAGGCTTTATCTTCGGAAGTCAGGCGGATGTTCGTTTTGAAGCAGCACGACAAGGCTGGTTGACTACCTTCCCTGAGTTCAATCAGAATTTCACCCAAGTACGGAATAGCCAATTGGATATCAATGCGGATGTACGCTTGCTCAAAGACTTGACGATAGACCTCAATGCCAATCGAATTCTTTCAGAGAATTTTCAGGAGAGTTTTAGGGTAGAACCCGTAAACGGACAGTTGGAGTACATTCCTGAAATTGGAAACACTTTTGGAAACTTCGGAATTTCTACCTTGCTGATCGGTACGGCATTTAGTCAGAATGATGCTGAAAGTTCTGCCATTTTTAACAACTTCCGCGATAATCGTTTGGCAATTGCGCAACGTTTGGCTTTAACAGACAATGATCCAAGTAATGACGACATTGTCAATAATGTGGACGAAGATGGTTTCCCTCAGGGATACGGGAAAAACAACCAGGCAGTGCTATTGCCTGCTTTCCTAGCTGCCTATCAGGGCAGAGACGTGAATAAGATTAAATTAGGAGCCTTCAGAAATACGCCAATTCCTAATTGGACTTTAAAGTATACAGGCTTGATGAACCTGAAGTGGTTTAAGAAGAATTTCCAACGATTCTCATTGACCCATGGGTATCGCGCTAGTTATTCGATTACCGCTTTCAATACCAACTTAGAATTTGTAAACCAACGCAATCAGGGCGTCGCGATTCCGCAGGATGCAGAAGGTAATTACTTGAACGAAACCTTATTTTCGAATATCAACTTGGTGGAGCAATTCAATCCGTTGGTCAAAGTGGATCTCGAATTAACGAATTCTATCAAAGTGGTGGCAGAAGTTCGTAAGGATCGGGCCCTTTCACTGAGTTTGGACAACAATTTATTGACCGAGACCAGCGGAGACGAATATATCGTGGGGCTTGGGTATCGATTGAAAGATGTGCGCCTGAAAACACGTTTGGCTGGAAGACCTACCACCTTGAAGGGTGATATCAACTTCCGTGCAGATATTTCTCTGCGCGATAATATTACGGTTATCAGAAGTTTAGACATTTCCAATAATCAGGTAACCGCGGGTCAGCGTTTGTGGGGCTTAAAGTTTACAGCGGATTACGCGCTCACAAAGAATCTGCAGACGCAGTTTTTCTACGATCATACGTTCTCTAAGTTTGCGATTTCTACCGCCTTTCCACAAACTACAATTCGCTCAGGTTTTACCCTGCGATACAACTTCGGAAATTAAAAATTTGCTTTTACCATAAGTGCCAAAAATGTACCTTTGGCCAACACTAATTTCAAACGCAATGAATATACCTTCGGAACTAAAGTATAGCAAGGATCACGAGTGGATTTCTCTTGACGGCGATGTCGCAACTATTGGCATTACTGATTTCGCACAGGGAGAATTGGGAGACATTGTCTATGTGGAGGTCGAAACACTGGACGAATCTTTGGAAGCAGAAGAAGTTTTTGGAACTGTCGAAGCTGTAAAGACCGTTTCTGATCTTTTTATGCCCGTGGCTGGCGAAGTGATTGAGTTCAATGAATCATTGGAAGACGAGCCCGAAAAGGTAAATGGAGATCCTTATGGCGACGGATGGATTATTAAAGTGAAGGTGGCTGATCCCGAGGAGTTGGCCGCATTGCTGGACGCTGAAGGATACAAGTCGCTTGTCAACGGTTAATCCCAAAATATTTCTAGCCCTAGCGATCGTTTACTCCTCGCTCTTGGCGTATTTAAGTCTTATTTCTATTGCTACCCTGCCAGGATTAGACCAGGGTTATGAAGACAAAGTACTTCATTTTTTAGCCTATGCGGTTTTCGCCATTGTTTGGTTTTTAGTATTTCGCGGGTATTCGGGAAAGGCACTTTGGTGGGCTTTTCTATGGGCGTTTTTGTTTGGAGCTGGGATGGAACTGTTGCAAGGCTTGCTTTCTGAAGTAAGGCAGGCAGATATTCTAGACGTTTTGGCCAATACCGCCGGAGCACTTGTAGGCGTCGGTATGCTGTGGTTGTTGAGAAGGCGCGTTAAAAAATGATAAAGAAATTGCATCTTATCACTTTAAATAGTTACATTAGCAAGGATTAAAATTCACGAGTCATGGAACCTAAAAAAAGTCAAAAAGCCGACCTTACCCGAAATTTAGGCTTGTATTTCGCCATAGGACTGTTCTTGGTCACAGGAATTACCTATGTAGCCATGGAATGGAAGAGTTACGATAAGAGTAACTATGAATTCCAAGCCATGGGCGACGATGATGATTTTGATGAAGAGGTGCCAATCACCGAGATTCAGAATACGCCGCCACCTCCACCACCGCCTCCTGCACCGGAGATTATCGAAGTGGTAGAAGATGAGGAAGAAGTAGAGGAAACCGTTATCGAATCCACGGAAACTACGCAAGAAGAGGAAATCGTTGAAGTAGAAGAAGTAGAGGTCGAAGAAGAAATCGAAGATGTGGATGTTCCTTTTGCAGTAATTGAAGACGCTCCTGTTTTCCCTGGCTGCGAAGGTGTTTCAAAATCTAAGAGAAAAGATTGTTTCCAAGAACAGATGAACAAACATATCCGTAAGCACTTCCGCTATCCTGAGATTGCCCAAGAGATGGGTATCCAAGGGCGTGTATATGTACAGTTCACTATTCAAAAAGATGGAAGTATCGGAGCTGTGCGTATGAGAGGCCCCGATAAAAATCTCGAAAAAGAAGCTGCACGTATTATCAGTAAGTTACCTAAAATGACACCAGGTAAGCAACGCGGACGCGCAGTACGAGTACCATTTAGTATTCCAATTACCTTCAAGTTGCAATAACGTATTTTACACAGATATTGAAAGTAAAAACCCGGACATATGTCCGGGTTTTCTTTTTGGTATGCTTCTTGTGCAGTTTTTCATATTGTAACATTAAAACCAGAATTATGAAAACACGCATGAAGCTGTTTGGAGTTGACCGTGAATCAACTTCAAATACGCCAAGTAAGCATGACTGTAAGGTACGAAAAAGACCGTTTTTAACCTTTCACATTGGGCTGTTTCTAAGTCTCCTCACTGTCTATTTTCTGATAGAGGTAGAAGTGCCAAAACATACTACTCACCTTGGCAGCACTGAAGAAGTGAATCCAGA
>CAWUKP010000110.1:0-7839 GCA_963922975.1 uncultured Spongiivirga sp.
TACCAAGTGGGAGGCTCTTCTACCTGGCAAACCTATTTGACCTACGCACAGCGCTCAGGAACCGTCAATATCAACATGGCAGACTTTGCCGGATTGGATCCAGGAGAAAATCTGCGCCTCCGTGTGCGGTACAATAATTCGGGTACTGCGGTGTATTCGGATATCTTGCCTATTTCCACCACACGATGTTCACCCCAAGTTGTGAATTTCAGTTCATCCGATACTTCGTGTTCGTACACGCCGCCAACAGATGGATCTTTTACGCTAACGTTCAACCGTCCTTTGGATAGTACAATCAATGAGGAGATTACGACAATTTCATTGTACAATGATGGTCCCGATAATGTCATCAACACAACTGATGATGTATTGATTTCGTCTTTGTTTAATCAAACCTACGCAGGTACTACCTACACTTGGCCAGCAGGTTTAGCGCCAGATACCTATCGTGTGGAATATCAAACAGGCGGTGCCAACACGTTGGAAGAGTATATGCCTATTTCGATTGGACCCGGACCTGCCATGACCTTTAATTCTACATGGACCGATGTGAATTGTTTTGGTGAAAACACAGGAAGCATCAACATAACTGCCGGTGGCGGTACGCCTCCGTATGAATATCTAATCCCTGAAATATCACCCAATCGAATTTCATTTGCGGGCACTTCGGTTTTGATTCCAAATTTAACCGCGGGTACGTATACCGTTCGGGTGTATGATAGTAATAATTGTACAGAGAGAAACTAAGTATGGTTTGGCAATATGACATAGCACCTTTCTTTAAGTACCTTCCGGAGAAGTGGTTGGCATCAAATTCGCTATGCTCCGTTTGCCCAATAAAATATCCGAGAAAGTTTTTCTGTGCTACCTGCCTGCTTGGGTTTTGCACCATGCCATTTATTCAGGCTCAGCATCAGTATAAACTAGAAATGGAGCTATCGCAGGCACCCTCCTTAGGCTCGGGCTATGCCTTGTATGCGGTATACTCCGATAATTCGGTAACTACATTGTCTTCTGGCGGAACAGCTAACGGAGTGCCATTTAATAGGGTAGAGGATCTTTTCTTTGATTTAGCACAGGAAGTGGTTCGAATTAGAATCTATTCAACTCGTGCCAATACGCCTACGTCCTTGCAAGAGGTCAATGACTTCAGAGATTTTACCAATTGCTATAACTATCAAGACGACCCCATGAATTTGGCCAATGGGACCACCATCCAATATCTTCGATTCAACAAATTAACGTCGCTGAGCGTTTTGAACAATTTTGGTTCGACCAATAATCAGGTCAATGATTGCGAAAATTTTACACTCAATTTTTATGAGCCATCGTGTACAGGGAATAGCGTTATTTCCTATGCTGTGGAATATGCCGTCAATTCAGGCTCATGGACACAAGTCTTACCATACGCAGCTCGGAATGCCGCCGCGACTTTTTCGTTGTCTGACTTTTCGGGAGTGCAAGCAGGAGATAATCTTAGAATTCGTGCTAGTTATCGTGCCAGTGGAGCGAGCTATTCTGATATCCTGACCTATAACGTGATTTCCTGTTCCCCAATCATTGTTTCGTTTCAATCACAAGACACCTCTTGCTCCTACACACCACCAATAGATGGTAGTTTCACAGTAACATTTGACCGAGCCTTAAACAACGGCGAACAGTTGACAAACTTATCGCTCCGTTGGGCTGGACAAGACAATATTTTGGACACGCCCGATGATGTCCCCGTATATGATGCCATTGCTTCCACAACGTATAGCGGAACAGCATTTACATGGCCTAATGGTCTAGATGCAGGAGTGTATCGTTTGGTCTATCAGTCTGGCGGGACCAATTCCGTAGAAGAATATGACCCAATTACCATCAACAATGGACCAAGCATGACCTTTAATTCTACATGGACCGATGTGAATTGTTTTGGTGAAAACACAGGAAGCATTAGTATTACCGTTGGGGGAGGTACACCTCCGTACGAATATCTAATCCCTGAAATATCACCCAATCGAGTTTCGTTTACGGGCACTTCGGTTTTGATTCCAAATTTAACCGCAGGTACGTATACCGTAAGGGTATACGATAGTAATAATTGCACTGAGCAACAATGAGAATACGGAAGAAGAACATATCATCCACAGGCAACGTAAAGCGATTACTCGCTTTGGGCTTCTTTGTCCTGCTTTCAAACGGTATGCAGGCGCAGTTCAAGTACAAAGTGGATTATTCCTTCGAAACTTATTTCCGCTGGGGAGGAGCTACTACTACAGTCTCGGTTGATCTGGTAGTGCCACCTAATACATTTGGGCAGCGCTTGTTTACCTATACAGCTAATAATGGGCCCATTGAAACCGTAAGTAGAATAAGTGATCAAATTATTGAAACGTCCACACGATACACCCACTTATCAAGAAGAATCAATGGATCGGCATCCACGATTCCAATCCGTTGTTGGGATGGGCCATCATTGGACAGCTACTTACCAGCACTTGCTGGTGGTGGTGGAAGACTGGTCATTTACGAAATCAGACCTTTGGCTGAGGTGAATGGCTACAGTGGTGCCAACAACCAATTACTCGATTGTACTGGGTTCTCGTTAAGCGTTCATAACAATCCAGATTGTGTAAGTGCGAGTTACGAAGTACAATATCAAGTTGGAAGTAGTAGTGTATGGAACACGCTTCGTACTTATGGGAAAAGAGGACCTTCTTTCAGTTTCTTTAGGTCTGATTTCCCAGGCTTAGACCTCGGAGAGAACCTCCGTATCAGGGTGCGTCACGACGATCCTGCACAAGGTGGTCCTGCCGAATATTCAGACATCCTCACCTATGTGTACACCGCTTGTACACCTACGGTCGCTTCCATTTCTACACAGCCTACTAGGTGTGTGTACACAGCAGATGGTGGTTTCACACTCAACTTTGATCGTGCCTTGAATACCGGAGAAACACTTGCATTTACCTTACGAGAAAACAGTTTAACTGGTCCCGTCATTTCAACACCAACAGGTGTTTCGTTTTCAGGAACATCCTATGTCTGGCCCGATGGCTTGCCGAGTGGCACCTACTACTTGACCTATCAAACAGAACCGAGTGGAAATCCGCTTGATGAAGGGCCAATTGTTATTGGAGCACCTTCACCTGTCACCTTTAGTGCTACATGGACCGATGTGGGTTGCTTCGGGGAGAATACGGGAAGCATTCTCATCAATGCCTCAGGCGGAGCAGGAAACTATCAATATCGCTTAAATACTGGTTCTTGGACAAATTTTTCAGGAACCAATACGCATACCATATCAAATCTAATCGCTGGAAACTATCAAGTGCGCGTGCGCGACGCTAACGGATGTACCGAACAAGAATGAATATGCAAAAGAAGATTTTCATAACGTTTCTTTTCCTTCTGGGACTTTGTACTCAGGCACAACAGTATAGGCATCAATTCCTCGATTTTGATGCCCAGGTTTCCTGTGCTCAAAACGTAACGAATTATGGTGACGATTTTGATATTGAAATCTTGACGATTGGCAATTCACCTCGAGGATATAAAATTATAGAAATAGGACAGGCCACCGAAGATGGTTTTGAGTGCACAGACTACAACGAGTTTGACGTAAATCTTACGGCTTCTCAATCTTTATGTGGCTCCTTCACAGAAGCTGCGGGAGGATGTTGTACTGACTGGGACTTCATCTTTAGAATCATACCCAATAATTTCCAGATTCTGACGCCTGATCCTGGCGCCAACAACACAGTGGCTTCCATTACCTTGGAAGCTTCTCCAGGATACGATCCGTTGGTGTACCGTTGGCAATTCTTTCACCCAGATACCAATCAATGGACACTTTTGCCAGCTGCCTTTCAGGGTCAGAGTAGCATTACTTTTGACGCTGCTGACCTCTTTGGCGCCAGTGCGGCTAATTACTATGGTGTAAGTATTCAATATCGTTTGGAGCTCTGTAATGGATGGGTGCCTGATGAATTTACTACACCTTATACCTATGTGTTTATCAAGGAAAGTCCACAAGTGGTTTCGGTGAACGCGAATCCGACAACCTGTTCATACAGTAGCGATGGTGAGTTCACCATTACGTTTAATAGACCCCTGGATGCAGGTGAAGAATTGACCAACCTATCACTCCAATGGGCAGGGCTTGACAATATTTTAGATACTGCCGATGATGTACCCGTTTTTGACGCCGTGGCCTCCGCTACCTATAGTGGTACGACCTTCACTTGGCCCAATCCATTAGACGCAGGAGTCTACAGAATTCGCTATCAATCTGATAGTGCCAACACATTGGAAATCTACGATCCGATCCTTATAACATCGCCTTCAGCAGTGAACTTCAATGCCACGTGGACGGATATTGACTGTTTCGGTGAAAATACAGGAAGTATTTCCATCTCAGCAAATGGTGGTGTAGGCGGATTTGAATATCGATTGAATAGCGGCTCATGGAACAATTTTTCAGGAGTCAATAACCATAACGAAAGTAATTTAACAGCTGGCAACTACGCCGTTCGTGTCAGAGATGCCAACGGATGTACCGAACGCGAATAATGAAAAGAGTACTATACATAGCATTTTTCCTCATAGGCTTGCAAAGTTTTGCACAGGGGTCGTATGCCCGTATAGAACGTTTCGGAAGTAATAACCCTACCTTCACCCACATCATAAGCGCCACGTTTACCGCTTACAATGGAAATACGATCATTGATCAATTCAACTATGGTCCTGATACACAAAGCAATGAAGCACCCCAGGTAGTCTTTCTCGAATCTACCCAGGTCATGACGCGTATTGAGATATCCTATAATGTGAATCAAGTAGAAGGTGGAAATTTTGGCGATTGTACCGTCAATTATACCTTCAACGTTACCAACACCAGCTGCTATTTTGGAGCACGTTCGGGTTGCCGAAGTTTTGATGTGGAAGTTCAAAATACACAGTCACTGCTCAATCAACCGAGTAATAATACCACCTGCCTAAACGATTTATTGCCTTTGAGTGCTGAAAATGATTGTAATGCCCGAACATATAGTTGGCAGTATACCACCAACATTAGCAACCCCTTTCAGAGTTTGGGGGTACAGTCTGTCGGGACAAGTACTGTCAATGCGGATCTCAGTACCGTGTTGCCACAAGGCTACACAGGCAATGTTTTTATCAGAGCGGTGGTTGATGGCAAATACACCAATACGATTACGTTTACGGTCATCGGGTGCACACCAGGCATTGATAGCGTAGCGACGATACCTACTACCTGTAGCTATAGCAGCGATGGTAGCTTTACGCTTAATTTTTCAGAAAATCTCACCAATGAGAACCTTCAATTTGTACTGAAGTTGAACAATGTGTCGGGTCCTATCATTGATAGTTTTTCTACTACCGTAAGTGGAACAAGCTACAGCTGGCCCAATGGGCTCGCAGCGGGCACCTATTTCCTCGAATATCAAACACTTCCGAATGGTAGTGTTATCACCTACGCACCTATTACTATCGCATCGCCGTCTCCAGTGAGCTTTTCGGCCACCTGGACCGATGTTGCTTGTTTTGGTGAAAACACAGGCAGTATAGCTATTTCAGCTAGTGGTGGTGTGGGAGGCTTTGAATACAGATTTAACAATGGCTCCTGGAATACTTTTTCAGGAACCAACAACCATAATGTGAACAATTTAGTCGCTGGCAACTACGCCCTGAGGGTACGAGATGCCAACGGATGTACAGAACAACAGTAAGAAGATAACATAAATGCGTGCTCCTATGAAAAAGGCATTTTTAACCATACTCGCAGTATTACCTTGTTTGCTATTTGCTCAAACAGATAAGGTAATAAACATTACCATTGATCAACCTGCGGCGGCGCTTAGCGTAAGCGGTAGTGCTACCGATGCTACTGGCTTTGGTTTAACTAATGGTTCGGTAAATATCTCTGTTAGCGGAGGAACCACACCTTATTCCTATTCCTGGAGTAATGGTGCTACCACACAGGATATTGGCGGATTGGGTGCAGGCACCTACACCGTAACGGTTACGGATGGAAACGGTTGTACTGCTGGCGGCTCCTATACCGTAAATCAACCGCCACAACTCGTTGCTGGAATTACCTTGCAAAATGCCATCGATTGTTTTGGCGATGCCAACGGAGCGCTTTCGGCATCGGCAAGCGGTGGAGTACCAGGATATTCTTTTGCTTGGGAAAAGTTCATCACAGGTTCATGGCAGTCTGTAGGTTCTGGAGCAACGCTTAGTGGGCAATCCGCAGGAAATTTTAGAGTTACAGTTACCGATGCCAATGGTAATCAAGATCAAGATACCTTCAACTTGGGTCAACCTACGGCCTTAGGATTCACCTTTTCGCAAACCAATGTGCTGTGTTTTGGGGAGGCGACGGGCGCCATAGATTTAACCATCTCCGGTGGAACAGCACCCTATTCGATTAGTTGGTTAGATGGACCAACTACCGTTGATCGTTCGGGTATCACAGCGGGAGACTATGCTTTTGAAATCACGGATGCCAACGGTTGTACGTTGAATAATTATACTTCACCTATTACCATTACACAGCCTAGTGCAGCACTGAACATTACTGTTCCGATGAATGGAGTGCAAAACCCTAGTTCAGCGGGTGCCACGGATGGTTCTATCGATATCAATGTTTCAGGTGGAACACCTGGTTATACCTATTCTTGGAGTAACGGTGCGACTACACAAGACATCAGTGGTCTTGGCGATGGTTCGTATACAATAACCGTTACAGACAGCAATGGTTGTGTAGACACAGAGACCTTCAATTTGCAAGAGCCACCTCCATTGACTGTCAGTATTACAGCTTCACAAATAATTCTTTGTAACGGAGATCAAGGTGCCCTGCAAGCGAATCCATCTGGTGGAGTGCCTTTTACCGGCCCTTCCTATAATTACGAATGGTTTGACATCAGTGGAACACCCACTTCCCTAGGAATTACCACTCAGATTGCTTCAGGCCTGAATGCCGGACAATATAGAGTTGTTGTCACAGATAATAACGGAGTTACGGCTCAAGACGACTTTAATTTGACAGAGCCCCCAGTTTTGGCGGTGGCTAGTAGTGCTTCTACAGATGTGCTATGTTTCAGCGGAAGTGATGGTACAGCAAGTGTTACGGTTACCGGCGGTACGCCTGGATATAGCTATAGTTGGACTAAAGTTGGTGATGCTTCTTTCACAGCCACCACCGCATCTGTGAATGGACTAACGGCTGGCGACTACAATGTAGCAATCACAGATGTCAACGGATGTGTTGTTGGAGAGAATTTTACCATCTCCGAACCTGCTAACCCAGTGGCTATTAGCCTTATCAGTATTACCAATGTACTGATCGCTGGGCAAAGCACAGGTGCCATTGATATTTCTGTAGATGGAGGTACTCCGGCATACAGCTATCAGTGGACGAGAACAGGAGATGCAGGCTTTAGTGAAACCACCCAAGATTTGACTAACGTACCAGCTGGCGAATACACTGTTGTTGTTTCTGACACGAATTCTGCAAGTGCTTCTAATAGTGGTTGTGTAGCGTCGGCTACTTACACCATTACTGAACCAGGACCTCTTTCTGCATCTATTTCTGTGGAAGGCATTTTACTATGTTTTGGTGATACCGACGGAATTTTAAGAGCCAATCCAAATGGTGGAGTAAGCCCCTATACCTACGAGTGGTTTGAAGTAATCGCAGGAACACCAAATTCCTTAGGAATTACTACTCAAGATCTCACAAATATTGGGGCAGGAGAGTATGAAGTGGTCGTTACAGATACCAACGGAGCTACGGCCGTAGACAGATTGATATTTACAGAACCTGCA
>CAWUKP010000111.1:0-7720 GCA_963922975.1 uncultured Spongiivirga sp.
TTTTATTGATCCTGATTTCGCAGCTAAGGTAATGGACGATCGTATGGCGAATTCGCCTCAAGCGGCTGATCTCACTGCAGAACAAATACGGCAACAAAAGGAGATGGGCATCAAATACTTCTGGATGGGCTATCCAGTAATTGTGGTTGTCAATGTGCTCTTCGGTTTGGTCATTGGTTTGATTACTGGTCTCATTGCGAAAAAAGCCCGACCGGATTACTAGGGAATTGCTATTTTTACAGCAAAGGTTGTAAAATAAGTCAATGAACATTTCCGTAGTAATCCCGCTACTTAACGAAGAAGAATCACTACAAGAACTTTATGATTGGATCGCAAAGGTTATGCGATCCAATCATTTTTCATATGAAGTCATCTTTATCGATGATGGCAGCACCGACCATTCTTGGGATATTATCTCTCAACTATCCGAACAAAACGCAACCGTAAAAGGCATTCGTTTTCTAAAGAATTTTGGGAAGTCACAAGCGCTTCATGCAGGTTTTGCGCAAGCACAAGGTACGGTGGTGATTACCATGGATGCAGACCTTCAAGATAGCCCAGAAGAAATCCCTTCCCTCTATCACATGGTGACTGATGAGGGATTAGACCTTGTTTCTGGATGGAAGAAGAAACGGTACGATGCCGTACTCACTAAAAATCTTCCTTCCAAATTGTTCAATTGGGCAGCACGCAAAACGTCTGGCCTCAAATTACACGACTTCAATTGCGGTTTAAAAGCGTATCGAAACGAAGTCATCAAATCTATCGATGTACACGGCGAAATGCACAGATACATCCCTGTGCTGGCTAAAAACCAAGGCTTCAGGCATATTGACGAAAAAGTGGTACAACATCAAGCACGAAAGTATGGCCATACCAAATTTGGCGCCAGCAGGTTTGTGAATGGCTTCCTCGATTTGATTACCATTTGGTTCATTTCCCGCTTTGGAAAGCGTCCTATGCACCTCTTTGGGCTAGCAGGTACACTGATGTTTGTGGTGGGTTTTTTATTCTCCTTATTCTTGGGAATTGACAAACTGTTCATCGAAAAAGGGGGTAGATTGATTACCCAGCGCCCAGAATTCTATATTGCCTTAACGACTATGATTCTGGGTACCCAATTCTTTTTAGCGGGTTTTTTAGGAGAAATCATCCTGCGTAGCAACACCTCGCGTAAACGTTACAAAGTTTCGGAAACTTTAAATCTTTAGCATTTCATTAGCCTTTAGGCCAACAATAACCGCAAAAGGCTATTTTTGCAACAATATTGCCTTTAATAATTTATGACAATTTCCAAGAAGACAATCGAACGAGCCCAACAATGGCTCTCGGATTCTTTTGATGAGCAAACGCGTTCTGAAGTACAACGCATGCTGGAAAACAATACCCAAGAACTAGAGGAATCCTTTTACAAAGACCTAGAGTTTGGTACGGGAGGCATGCGCGGCATTATGGGCGTTGGTACCAACCGAATCAATAAGTACACCCTCGGCAAAAATACTCAAGGGATTAGCAATTATCTGCGCCAGGAGTATCCAGATCAAGAGCTTCGCGTTGCCATCGCTTACGATTGTCGCCATAACAGCGAAGAACTAGCCACCGTGGTTGCCCAGGTTTTCGCGGCTAATCATATCAAAGTGTATCTATTTTCAGAATTACGCCCCACGCCAGAACTCTCGTATGCGGTGAAGTATTTAGATTGTCAATGCGGGATTGTATTGACCGCTTCACACAATCCGCCAGAGTATAACGGCTACAAAGTATACTGGACCGATGGTGGTCAAATTGTTCCGCCACAAGACCACGAAATCATTCAAGAAATCAATGCGCTCGATTTCAAGGATATCGCATTTGAAGGAAATGCAGCATTAATCGAAATGATTGACAAAGAAGTAGACGAGGCCTTCATAAGCGATGCTGTAAAAAATGGCAGCTTTGATGTTTCGGGAAAGGACGATTTTTCCATCGTTTTCACCTCGCTACACGGCACCTCGATTACCATCTTACCGGAAGTTTTGAAAAGAGCGGGCTATCAGCATGTTCATATTGTGGAAGCACAAGCAACTCCCGATGGTGATTTCCCAACGGTTGCATCTCCCAATCCGGAAGAGCCTGCTGCCCTAGCTATGGCTATGGAAAAAGCGGAAGCCATAAACGCAGATATGGTGATTGGCACAGACCCCGATAGCGATCGACTGGGTATTGCCGTTCGTGATCTGGAAGGAAACATGATCTTGTTAAATGGCAACCAAACCATGGTGCTTATGACGAAGTTCTTGCTAGATCAGTGGAAAGCACAGGGAAAAATCACAGGCAAGCAATTTATCGGATCTACGATTGTTTCCACACCCATGATGAAACAACTAGCCCAAGCATATGATGTAGAATGTAAAATTGGCCTCACGGGTTTCAAGTGGATCGCCAAAATGATCAAAGACCACCCCCATCTTGAGTTTATTGGTGGCGGCGAAGAAAGCTTTGGGTTTATGACGGGCGATTTTGTTCGCGATAAAGATGCAGTTACCGCGTCCCTCCTGGCCTGCGAAATTGCCACGCAAGCGAAGCACGAAGGAAGCTCATTTTACCAGGCTCTGATTGATGCCTATGTAGCCTTTGGCTTTTACAAGGAAAAACTAGTGTCATTGGTGAGAAAAGGAATTGCCGGCGCAGAAGAGATCAAACAAACCATGATTGATTTACGCGAAAAACCACTAACCACCATCGATGGTTCGCCAGTGATTCTCATAGAAGATTACCAGACTTCGGAAGCAAAAAATCTGCAAACCAACGAGATTACTGAAATCTCAGTTCCCAAGTCGAATGTACTCATCTACTACACAGAAGATGGTACGCAAGTAGCAGCTCGCCCTAGTGGCACAGAACCCAAAATCAAGTTTTACTTTAGCGTGAACACTACATTAGCCAACAAAAGTGAGTTCAAAAAAGTAGACGCGGCCTTAGACGCTAAACTCCACCGTATCGCACAAGAATTGAATCTCGTTTCATGAGTTATTTGAGAAAAATATTGGGCTTTGCCGCAGCGTTTCGCACACATGCTATACTTAACATTGTCTTTAATGTGTTTTACGCTATTTTTAATGTGCTGTCTATCATCATTTTTATCCCAACTCTGGGAATTCTATTTGGCACCCAAGAAAAAGTATACATTAAACCAGCATATAAAGGCCTTGGCAACCTTCAAGAATATGCAGAAGGGTATTTGAATTTCATCATTACGGAAAAGGTAGATGTAAATGGTCCAACAGCCGGACTTGTCTTTATCTGTATAGCGAGTATCTTGATTTTCTTTTTCAAAAACTTGTTTCGCTATTTGGCATTGTATGTTTTGGCTTACTTACGAACCGGTGTTGTGAATAAACTTCAAAATGAACTTTACCGCAAAACGATTGAACTGCCAATTGCCTTCTTCACGGAAAAGAAGAAGGGAGACTTGTTAGCTCGCATGACCTCTGATGTTAAAGAAGTGGAAGCTTCCATCATCAATTCGCTGGAAGCCATCGTTCGCGAACCGCTTACCATCATCTTCGTCTTAGTGGCCATGCTCGCCATCAGTACCAAATTGACCTTATTCGTCTTTATCTTATTGCCCATCTCTGGATTCATCATTTCGTCCATCGGAAAGCGCTTAAAGGCGAATTCCCTCAAAGCGCAAAAAGAGAACGGTATCTTTCTTTCGTTCATTGAAGAGACACTTGGTGGCCTACGTATCATCAAAGGATTCAATAGTGAAGATTCCTTTTGGCAGAAGTTCACTACTTCCACGAAGCGCTACCGCGACATTATGATTGCTGTTTTTCATAGAAAAGGCCTAGCCTCCCCAATGAGTGAATTTTTAGGCGTAGCAGTGGTGATTGCGGTTTTATGGTACGGCGGAAGCTTAGTCCTGAACAACGAGAGTAATTTAACTCCTCAAGAATTCATCGGCTATATTGGTCTTTTCTACACCATTATCAACCCCGTAAAAGCAATTACGACGGTGAACTACAACATCCAGAAAGGAAATGCCTCAGCTGAGCGTATATTCGAAATTTTAGAAACGCCCAATCCTATCGTGGATGCTCCTAATGCCATGGATAAAAACGCTTTTGAAAGTGCCCTGCAGATAAACAATGTATCTTTCAAGTACGCAGACGATTGGGTGCTGAAAAACTTTGATCTCAATGTCCCCAAAGGAAAAACCGTGGCGCTTGTGGGCCAATCTGGAAGCGGTAAAAGTACCATTGCCAACCTCATCACACGTTTTTACGATGTGAATGAAGGAAGTATTACTATTGATGGCGAAGACATTCGCCAGTTAAAAAAGAAGTCGTTGCGAAGTCTTTTGGGTATCGTTACCCAAGATTCCATTCTGTTCAATGACACAGTGAAGAACAATATTCTTTTGGGAAAAGAAGATGCTTCAGATGCCGAAATTGAAGAGGCTTTGCGCATTGCCAATGCCTGGGAATTTGTACAGGAATTACCAGACGGCATCGAGACCAATATCGGAGACGGTGGTAACAAACTTAGTGGCGGACAAAAACAACGATTGTCGATCGCTCGTGCTGTACTAAAAAATCCACCGATCATGATTCTAGACGAAGCTACCTCGGCCCTCGATACCGAATCGGAGCGCCTGGTGCAAACGGCTTTGGAAAATATGATGCGCAACCGAACGTCTGTTGTGATTGCCCACCGCCTGTCGACCATCCAAAACGCCGACGAGATCGTAGTACTTCAAAAAGGTGAGATTTTAGAGCAAGGGACACATCAAACCCTGATGGAGAAAAACGGTGCGTACAAGAGTTTCGTAGAAATGCAATCTTTCGCTTAATCAAATAAAAAAACGAGACCTCAATGCCTTGAGATCTCGTTATTCGCAGAAGTCATTATGGTCTTTCGGGGCAAAAAGGGAATGACTTGCTATCACAAATAGTTTACTCGGTCAACAAAGCTATTGTTTTGCGCAAAACCAACGATAAAATAATTCATTTAATCGACCAAATACACATTTTTTAGATTTATTGTAGGAATATACGTTGTTTTTAAACCTTTCCCACCCAAGAATTTTCATTGGTTTTAAACCTTTCTAGTTATCTTTAGTCTAAGCAAACAAATCGATTCTATTGCTAGCAGAGACCTCACTTCTTGCCGATTTGACAGATAAGCACAAAAAGGAACAAGCTTTCAGACAGCTGGTGCAGACCTATCAGGAGCGTTTGTATTGGCACATCAGAAGAATGGTGCTGAATCATGATGATGCCGACGACGTGCTGCAGAATACCTTCATCAAAGTATATCAAAATATCGACGGCTTCAAAGGAGATAGCAAGCTGTATTCCTGGATGTACCGAATTGCCACTAATGAAGCCTTGACTTTTTTAAAGAAGAGGTCCAAAAATGCAGGCATAACCAGTGAGGAACTGCAACAGCAACTGGTCAATCAATTAGAAGCGGACGTCTATTTTGAAGGAGAAGAAATTCAGCTTAAATTACAACGTGCACTGGCTACCCTTCCTGAGAAACAGCGACAGGTATTCAACATGAAGTATTTTGACGAGATGAAATATCAAGAAATGTCGGAAGTGCTAGACACTTCTGTCGGTGCTCTGAAAGCGTCCTATCACCATGCCGTCAAAAAGATAGAAGCGTATTTAACCCAGGATTAAACCTTTAGTTGTAAAAGTTGTCCAATACACAATGAGTTCGAAAAAAAATAACATCCCAAAAGAAGGCTTCAAAGTACCAGAAGGGTATTTTGAGGGTTTCTATGATCGCCTTCAGGAGAAGAAAGACACCCATTTTCTGCCTGAGGAAGATGGTTTTTCGGTACCCGATGGTTATTTTGACAGACTCGCTGATGAAGTAATGGATAAGGTAAAGGAGTCACCGAAGGTGGTCGCACTGCATTCCTACCGTAAATACTATTATGCGATTTCGGGAGTGGCCGCAGCCTTGGTTCTTTTCTTTGGTATACGCGCTTTTTTGAATGCGGGCGACTTCAATCTGAATCAAGAAATGGAAGCTTTGGCTTCCGAAGATATCACGAACTACTTATCTGATCAGAGTTATCAATTAGACAGTTATGCCATTGCGGAAGTAATGGATATGGAAACGATGACTGTTGATGACATGTTGGATCAGCCCACTGAGGAAGACCGACTATTTGAATACCTCGACGAACAAATTGACTTGTATAATCAAGATATTTTAGCATATTAAGCCCATGAAAAAAATACTACTCATACTCCTTTTCTTTTTTGGCCTTGGCACCTTCACCAGTCAGGCCCAAGACGGAGAGCGCATTCGAAAATTGAAGATCGCCTTCATCACAGAACGACTTGATCTTTCAGTGAAAGAAGCCCAGCAATTTTGGCCAGTTTACAACGCCTATGAAGAAGAAGTCTTTCAATTACGAAACGTCGAAATGCGCAAATTGCGCAACAACTTGAGCGAAAACTTCAACGACACTCAGGCCAGTAAAGCGCTCGATCGCATGCTGGAAATTGAGGCTTCCATCCATCAAGCTAATGTTCGCCTGGTGAATGACCTCAAACCCATACTCCCCGCCCGAAAGATCATTCTTCTCAAAAAAGCGGAGCAAGACTTCAATAAAGAGCTGCTAGAACGCATACGTAAAAATCGAAAACGGCGAATGGGCAACAGACCTTAACCTGAACAAGCAATGATGAACATACAAGCGGAATTCTAAAAAATTCCGCTTTTTTCTTTAAACCATTTTCCTCGGCAAGGGTCTTATTCATAGTAAACATTAAAAAGCCCTCGTATGAAAACGTTGAAAACACTTGCAGTTCTTTTGATAGTAGTTGGCAGTCTTTCTTCATGTGCCACTCGAACAACCATCGTGCATCGTCCGGCACGCACTACAGTAGTTACCAAAGTACATAACCCAGTCGTGATCAAACACAATCGAACCACCTTTTATGTCTCAAAAGGCGTTTGGTACAAGAAAAGAAATGGTACGTATGTAGTAGCCAAAGCTCCGGCAGGAGCGTTTATCAAAGTACTTCCTAGAGGTTACAAAGTGGTCAAAGTTCGTGGTGTAAGCTACTACAAGTATAACGGTGTGTATTACAAGCGTTCAGGAAAGCGCTACGTAGTGGTCAACGTATAAAAACCTTAGTTGGATTTGGTTGGTAATTTTTTGGGGGAAGTCCTTTTGGGCTTCCCCTTATCTTTTGAAGGTCAATTTCGCCACACGACTTCTTCCAGCGGCATACGCCACCGAATCATTCACAAAACGAAGCGTGTAGAATCCTTCCTCAGAAAGATCCTTCCATGATTGCCCGCCATCCGCAGAATGTGCAATTCCCGTAAATCCAATAGCAACAACGCCCTGCGCATCGCTTCCGGGAACATACTGCACGCAACTTTTGTAACCAATACCGCTTCCTTCACTAACCAGTTGCCAGGTTCTTCCACCATCTTTAGTAACAGCCTTATTGCCTGTGTTCGCTTCTGGTTGGGTATAATCGCCACCCACTACAATTCCCCGATTTTCGTCGTAAAACGTTCCAGAATAGATGCCTTGTGTGGGCTTTCCTTGGATGATAGGCGTATCAAAGACTTCCCAAGTCTCCCCTTTATCAGATGAATAATAAACTCTACTTTTCACGCCTCCAGAAAACAACCAAGTATGATCACCTACAATAGCAATATTAGTGTCGCTTGCCGCAAAGGCCGCTTCGCCCTCTGCTGC
>CAWUKP010000112.1:0-7668 GCA_963922975.1 uncultured Spongiivirga sp.
CGTATTCAATGTGATGGCATTAACCTCGCAACGCAATGGGTTGTCGGTGGCCTCGGTAGCCGGAAAGATGTCCGTGGTGATTCCTGTCATCTTCGCAGTGTTTGTGTACAAGGAAGTTTTAAGTTTCCTCAATGTATTGGGGATTGTACTAGCGCTTCTTGCGGTCTATTTGGCTTCGACCAAAAGCAAAGACAGTGTGGCCTTAAACAAGCGCAATCTACTATTTCCCATATTGCTTTTTTTGGGATCGGGCGTCGTGGATACTTCCATCAAATATTTTGAAACGAAGCATGTAGCTTCAGGAGATGTACCCATATTTTCCGCCACTATTTTTGGAGCGGCCACGTTGATCGGTTTAGGCACCATGTCTATTGAAAAAATACAAAAGCGCTTTCAGTTTGAATGGAAGAGTATTCTCGGTGGAATCGCTTTAGGCGTGCCCAACTATTTTTCGATCTTTTATTTACTGAAAGCCTTGCAAACGGACGGACTCGATAGTGCGGTACTTTTTACCATTAATAATGTAGCCATTGTCATGTTAACCACGCTGTTTGGTTTGATGCTGTTTCGGGAGAAGCTCATTTGGAAGAATTGGTTAGGAATTGGAGTGGCCGTTGTGGCGATTCTGCTAGTTAGTTATCCCTCATGAATAGTGTAGATGGCTACCATACACTAGCAGAACCTTCGTCAGAAGTTCTTTTCAAGGATCGCAATAGTAAATTCTTTGGTTATGCCTTTCCAGTAACCAACAAGGAAGACATCGATGGCCATCTTTTCGACTTAAAAAAAGCCCATCATCAGGCGCGACATTGGTGCTATGCATGGCAACTGGGGGCGGAGCAGATTTCCTACCGAGTCAACGATGATGGGGAGCCTACTAATTCTGCCGGACAACCCATTTATGGGCAAATCCTTTCCAAAGGCCTTACCAATGTATTAGTCGTGGTAGTGCGTTATTTCGGGGGAACGAAATTAGGTGTTGGTGGTTTGATCAACGCCTACCGAACCGCAGCTCAGCAAGCATTGGAAGCTGCCACAATTGTAGAAAGGACTATTGACGACACCTTTCAATTGACATTTCAGTACAAAGATATGAGTGCCGTGATGCGAGCCATTGATGAATCTGGCGCCACATTGGTTTCTCAGGAACTTACCATGGATTGCCAAATGGTTGTGGCCATTCGTCGTAGTCATTCCAATCATTTCTTAAATCTTCTAAAGCCGCTCTATGAAGTGGATATCGAAAAACTGGAAGCTCAATCTTGAAGCTTGTTGAGAATATACTCAGGACATTTCATAGGGCGGTTGGTCTTTGTATTGATGAAGGCGAGAACTACTTCAGCCGTAATAACCTGTTGATTGGATTCATTCAAAATCTCGTAGTCAAATGTAATTTTTACCCCAGGCGTTTCACGTAATCGCGTGTGTACCGTCAGTAAATCATCGTACTTCCCGGGATGTTTGAAATGAACATGCATTGAAACTACAGGCAACATCACCCCAGAGGCTTCCATACTTTTATAGGAGACCCCTAATTTGCGAAGCCACTCTACCCGACCCATCTCCAAATACTGTGCGTAATTTCCATAATAGACGTAGCCCATTTGGTCAGTTTCCGCGTAGCGCACGCGTGTTTGTATTTTATCGGAAAAAAGGCTCATTTAATCGAGTTTTTAAGCGTCTTATCGATGTTACCGAATTGTAAATTTTACGTTTTCATATTGCAAAAAAATTTCTTTAATTTCAATACTCAAATCATTTTTTTTTTCAAAGATTTGTTCACATATTTGCTTTGCCTTCTAGGAACGAGATAAGTGAAAATATTCGTCCTACAGCCTAACTAAAACGCTTCAATACTAATATGAATAATACTGCGGAATCGGTATGGGAAAACTGTCTGTCCTTTATTCAGGACAACATTCAGCCCCAAGCGTACAGAACCTGGTTCGAGCCCGTGAAAGCAGTGAAGTTAGTTGACAATGCGTTAAGCATTCAAGTTCCCAGTAAATTCTTTTACGAATGGCTCGAAGAGCATTACGTGAAACTACTAAAGGTAGCATTGCGCAGAGAGCTGGGCGAAAATGCTCGATTGGTGTATGTGATTCGCATGGAGAACACTTATGGCAATCGCACTCCATTCACAGAAAAAATTCCAAGTGCCGAGCGTGGTCAACTGAAACCACAGGAGGTGGACGTTCCCATCAAAAATAAGAGTCCAGAGCTGAAGAATCCTTTTGTCATTCCTGGTATACGAAATGTCAAAATTGAGTCGCAACTCAATCCAAATTACAATTTCGAGAATTTTCTAGAGGGTGATTCGAACCGTTTGGCACGTTCAGCAGGTATTGCTGTTGCGAATAAACCTGGCGGAACTTCCTTTAATCCATTGTTAGTTTTTGGAGGTGTCGGTTTAGGGAAAACACATTTGGCGCACGCTATTGGCGTTGAGATCAAAGAGAAGTATCCTGAAAAGACAGTCCTTTATATTTCTGCGGAGAAATTTACCCAACAATATATTGAGTCTGTAAAGAAGAATACGCGCAACGATTTTATTCACTTTTACCAACTCATCGATATCTTGATTATTGACGATGTGCAATTTTTCTCTGGAAAAACAGGTACGCAAGATGTGTTCTTTCACATCTTCAATCACCTCCACCAAAATGGCAAGCAGGTGATCCTGACCTCAGACAAAGCTCCTGTGGATATGCAGGATATCGAACAACGCTTGCTTTCACGTTTTAAGTGGGGCTTGTCTGCAGAATTACAAAGTCCGGATTTCGAAACACGTGTTTCCATCCTTAATAATAAGCTCTACCGCGATGGGGTTGAAATGCCTGAGGAAATCGTGGAATACATCGCAAAGAACATCAAGAGCAATGTCCGAGAGCTTGAGGGCGCCATCATTTCTTTGATCGCACAATCTTCTTTCAACAAACGGGAAGTAACTCTGGAGTTAGCGAGCCAGGTAGTTGAGAAGTTTGTAAAGAATACGAAGCGCGAGGTTTCGATCGATTACATTCAAAAGGTGGTTTCCGATTATTTTCAAATGGACGTGGCCACGCTGCAATCCAAAACGCGCAAACGCCATATCGTGCAGGCACGTCAGTTAGCGATGTTCTTCGCGAAAAAATTCACCAAAGCTTCCCTAGCTAGTATTGGTTCGCAAATTGGAAGCAGAGATCACGCCACCGTACTACATGCCTGTAAGACAGTGGATAATCTTTCGGCTACTGATAAGCAGTTCAGAAAGTACGTAGAAGACCTGACCAAAAAACTTTCCTTATAACTTTATGAAAACCAAGGTGTTAATGGTGTGCTTGGGTAATATTTGCCGCTCACCATTGGCTGAAGGCATCCTCAAATCAAAAGTAGATGCCCAGCAAGTTTTTGTAGATTCTGCCGGAACTGCAGGCTATCATGTAGGTGAATTGCCTGATCCTCGATCGATTTCCGTTGCTAGGAAGTATGGTATCGATATTACGGATCAACGTTGTCGCAAGTTCCAACCTTCAGACTTTGAAGAGTTTGATCACATCTTTGTGATGGATCACGAAAATCTTTCCAATGTGCAACGTCTGGCTTTCAACTCAGTACATCAGGAAAAAGTAAAACGGATTTTAGAAGTACTTCCTGAGTATTCCTTACATGAAGTTCCGGATCCTTACTACGGCGGCGATCAAGGTTTTGAGAAGGTCTTTCAAATGCTGGATGAAGCCTGCCAGGCCATTGCACAAAAGCTTCAGGCTTAGCACACTAGCAAACCTGAAAATCCATTTTTTGTGCTTTCTTCGTATCTTTAATACGAACCTTTACCCCAAGACTATGAAATCAGCACTACTTCTGCTATGCCTAGCCCTAGGAGGCCATGCCTTTGCCCAAAGTATTATTATCGAATCGTTTGCCAGTGGCTTTAACCGACCCGTAGATATTCAAAATGCTGGCGATACACGCCTTTTCGTTGTGGAACAAGACGGTGTTATCAGAATTGTAGATAGCAGCGGCAGCATTAACAGCACACCCTTTCTAGATATCGATAGTCGCGTGCGTTCCACTGGAAATGAGCAGGGGCTGCTCGGATTGGCATTTCACCCCAACTACTCAAGTAACGGCCTTTTCTATGTGCATTATACCAACAACAGCGGAGGCAGCACCATTGCTGAATATGCAGTATCAAGCAACGCAAATGTTGCCGATTTCAATTCGGAACGAGTGCTCTTAACGTTCTCGCAACCCTTTTCAAATCACAATGGCGGTGCCATTGCTTTTAGTCCAATTGATGGGTTTCTCTACATTGCTTCTGGTGATGGTGGTGATGCGAACGATCCTGGCGACCGGGCACAGAGCACTGGCAATCTACTCGGAAAAATCTTAAGAATTGATGTGAATAGCGGAAATCCGTACGCCATTCCTGCAGACAATCCATTTGTGGGTACCGCTGGAGCCGACGAGATTTGGGCCTATGGCATTCGCAATCCATGGCGAATTTCGTTCGATAGTAGCAATGGAGATTTGTGGATCGGTGATGTAGGTCAGGGTCAAATTGAAGAGATCAACGCGATTCCACCAAGCCGAAGTGGCGACCCCCTGAACTTAGGCTGGCGTTGTTATGAAGGCAGTATGTTGAACGGTTCAGTGGATACTACGGATTGTCCGGATATCAGCACCCTTGAATTTCCCGTTGCTGAATACCTTCACAGTGGCAACGGTCCGTTTAAATGCTCCATCACCGGAGGTTATGTATACAGAGGTTCCGTTTATCCAGGCTTAGTGGGGAACTATGTATTCGCTGATTATTGTAGCAATGAAATTGGTTTGGCCATTTTCGATGGATCGGATTGGAACATTGTATGGTACGGTCCTTTTGATAACAACAACTTTTCGACCTTTGGGGTGGATCAAAGTGGGGAACTTTACGTAGCGGGTCTCACTAGTGGAACGGTCTATCGCATTATTGATGCCAATCTGAGTACAGATACGCCTTCTTTGGAAAGCATTAGCATCTATCCAAATCCGTCGAGTGACTTTATTCGTTTCCAGCTTCCCACACAAACCACTGACCTCGCCGCAACCGTAACGATTTCGGATCTGTTGGGGAGAATTCATTTGAAAGAAACTGTACTCTTAAACAATGAACTTCAAGTAGATATCTCTCGCTTAAGTCCTGGTATCTACGCCTTTCAACTTGAAGATGAACAGCAACGCAGTGTCAATCGTAAAATAGTAGTAAATTAGGCTTCCATTGACACGAAACCTTTTACTATGAACACCGTTGAGCCCCAAGTTCTCGGGAATTTATACTTGATTCCAACACGTCTCGGACACAATCCTCATTTGGAAGTACTTCCCATCTCCATCAAGAAAGTTCTTGGCATGATCGATGAGTATATTATGGAGAATGAAAAAGCAGGGCGTGCATTTATTAAAAAGGTCCTTCCTGGTAAGTCACAACAAGTTCTCAGCATTCAACTCATCAACAAATTCACAAATGAGATGGAGCGGAAGGATTATTTAAATCCTTGTCTGGCAGGACGGCACATTGGCTTGCTATCTGATGCTGGATGTCCAGGAATTGCTGATCCCGGAGCAGATATCGTGGCCATGGCGCATGAAAAAGGCATCAAAGTGGTGCCTTTGGTGGGGCCTTCTTCTATCCTATTGGCAATGATGAGCTCTGGATTGAACGGACAGAATTTTGCGTTCAACGGCTATCTGCCTATCGACAAGGTAGAACGCAAAAAAGCAATTAAGGCTTTGGAAAAGCTATCAAAAGAAACAGGGCAATCACAGATTTTTATGGAAACGCCTTATCGCAATGATAAGCTTTTGGAAACATTGAAATCAACCTTGGCGCCAGATACCTTCTTGTGTGTGGCGGCAGACATCACGCTTTCCACAGAATCCATCAGCACTTTGCCTATTTCCGTATGGAAAAAGAAGGTCATCAATCTTCATAAAAGACCGACCATCTTTATTCTACACCGCAGATAGCTGATAAATGTCTGCCTTAAACCTTTGGCCTTTTCACAGGCTCAATATGCGAGATGTCGTATGAAGAAAAGCGCTTCATATAATATTGCACTGAAGTGCCAAAGGCATCTTGAAAACCGTAGCTTCCGTAACTTCTAAGATACTTTTGTACGTTGCCAGGTCCAGCCAAATGCGCTGCAGCCAAGACCCCAGACTCAGTAATCAACACCCCGTTGATACGCTTCCCTACAAAGCGTGCAATATCTTTACGGAGTACCCATTTGTTACGCTCTGTATTTAAAATGAACGCTTTCTCCTGAAGTTCAGGAGAATTTAAAAAGGCATGGGTATCGTAAATACCGTAAAGGGCTAATGTACTTTTCCCGAATTGATACTTCCCCATATAGCCAAATTCATTGACTGTGAAGTAGTTTCCACCCGACTCTTTAAAAGCGAGTGCCTCTTTAAAACCAAGGAAGTCTTTACCGATGAAAGGAATCCGATGTGGTGTCCTATTGGTTACTTCGTCTTCGGTAGGAACCGAATAGACGAGCTCTGTGGTTACTAATTGCCCCGTTGGCACTGTCACCTCTTTGAGATGCGCAGTAAAACTTGCATTTGCAAATACCAAAAACGCGAGCAAACTGGTTAATTTGAGCGTGCGTTTAAGCATACATTATGTTTCTCTAAGGCTTATATGCTTGGGGCTTACATTGCTTAGAATTTCGGCCTGCAAAATTAGAAATAATTTTTAAATTACCAAATATACTCGGTGAAAAGAATTAAAAGTATATGAAGTGCCCGCGCAAACCCCCGTCACCTCTGAGCTCAAGCGCTGGAGCGGGAATCTTTATGAAGTTAAAAACACTGAAAATACCGCGTAAAAAGCGGGATTCGGTTTGGATTTTCGTCAGGTCAACGTCAAGGCTCAGGTAAAATTGACGAAAACGTTGTCGTGAATTCGGGAAATCAAGTGCTTGTTGCGCCGCCGTTCCAGCCAGCATGCCTTCTCCGCCATAACCGACTGCCACATTAAGCCATTTTGGAATCTTGGATTCCTTGAAAAAAGAATGCAGATTTGCACTGAGCCAATAAGTTTGCCCGTTGTAGTCCTTTAAAATCTCCTCTAATAGACCATCTCCAAGTTTACTCGGATCTTGACTTGCGAAATCTGTTGGATGAAAGGAGAACTTAAGTTTGATGCGTTGTTCTTGCCACAACAATTCTTGTCCGACATAAAGCCCTGTTCCCAGTCCGTTGGCGGCAATATCACCCCAAGATGCCCCCCATTCCGCCGAAAAGCCATCCATGACTTCTACCACAGTTAGAAAGCTAAAGCCGAGTGTAGCACCATATAACAATTGATCGCGTTTACTCACACCAGCCCACGCCAATGTTTGCGCACCAATATGCCCTAGATAGTAAGCTGAAAATACATGCCCTGCTTTGTCCATCTGCAACCACTCGTCATTGTCGTTGATGAATCGGAATGACGAGCGCGGAAAATCGGCATACCACAATCGGTCAAGGCCAACCAAGGTAGCGGTTGCCAAAGATGCCTGTGTGATAGCCACAAAATTTCTCCGTGGTTTATGAAGTGTATCTGAAACTTGAAAAAAAGGTGGTGGACTCAACTGCGCGTGCACAGAAGCGAAGCAAAAAAACACAATAAACCAAATCGACTTCATCGATAGATAC
>CAWUKP010000113.1:0-7631 GCA_963922975.1 uncultured Spongiivirga sp.
CAATCATAACCCCAGAGCAGAACGCCAGCTCCTGTTGAAAAAAAAAGACCTCAAAAAACTACAAAAGCAAGTTCAGAACACAGGATTGACCATTGTTCCGCTGCGTTTGTTTATCAACGACCGTGGATTGGCTAAAGTGCAGGTGGCACTGGCGCGTGGTAAAAAATTACACGACAAGCGAGATACGATCAAAGACCGGGATAACAAACGTAATCTCGATCGTATTAAAAAGTCTTTCCGCTAGTACTTAATAAGTTTTTTATAGGCTACACTAGCTTCGTGGGTAATTTTGAGCACATAGATCCCTGTTGGCAAAAAAGAGGTTGGTACTGCTGAAGAATGAATCTCTAGTAACCGTTTTCCTTGTATATCAAACAATTCTGCACGAGCGCCCCCAGGAAGATCTAACTCCAAAAAAGTGGAAAACGGATTCGGATATACTTCGAACTCAGGTACGCTTGTATTTGAAGATGATAGGGTGCTACACAGGGGCGCAGTTGAAGTCACTTCAGTAAAGGTTCCACCATTAACAGACCAGTCGAACCAACTGCCGCCGACACCTGTTTGCCAATCATTTAAATCTAGATAATTAGTTCCCGCATTCGTACCGGGCACCTTGTACACTTTCAAGGCTGCACCACTTAAGTTCCAGGTAAGGGACTGCCCCGAGCTGCAATTCTCTGGGGCGAAATCAGATGCGCTGCAATTTGTTTGGACAAAATAAGCCTGATCGTCAAAACTTGGATGTTCTCCAAAAACAAAGGCCTTTCCGTCGCTGTCAACACAGACTGCGGTGTATTCTTCAGAGGCAATTCCGAAGGAACGAATGCCCTGATCAGTGGCCATTCGCGCCATGAAAACGGTCAATCTCCCTTTTCGATCCGGATTGTCAAAATGTGTATCTGTAATGGTATTCGCTAAGTAGGGAATATTTAGAAAATCTTCTTGTCCGATAGAAACACGAGCATCGTACGGATCAGCCAGTGCCTTCGAAGAAGTGACCGTGCCATTGGCCGCATCAAAATAATAATTCCCTAAGATGGCCATTCCGGCACTCGTACCACCAATGACCGCCTGTTTCGTGCTGATGTGCGTATTTAGGGCATCTTCAAGCGGAGCATCTTTGAAGAAGGAGACATAGTTAAATTGATCGCCTCCTGCAATCCAGATGGCCTCTGCATTCGCAACTTGCTGTAATACATACGCATTGCTCGCGCCTGCTGCAGAAGTGATGACTAACGTTTCCACAGAGTTGATGGTGACTCCAAGCTCTGTGAAAAAGTAATTGTTGTAGCCATCGCTTCCCGAAGAGCGTAATACCACCACATCGCCTCCATCGGCCTTGTTTAAAAACCAACGCATGGCATTGTCGTTTTCCGTGGCACCGCCCATCAAAACCGTTCCAAAACTGTGATTGGTCTGCACATCAGCAGTATCACCAGTAAAATAACTAGTATACCCTTGAGAATACCCAAAAAATGTGCACAACCATAAAACAGTAAGAATTCGCAAACACATCAAGATCATTGGTTTTTGTCTTCTAATAAAGGGACGAATCTAAAGACACCGTGAGTCGTTTTCTCAAACTCTTTCTCTGAAGTTCGGACTAAGAGGGTCATTACCTGCGATCGCTCCCCCACCGGAATCACAAGTCTTCCTCCCACTTTGAGCTGTGCCAACAACGCCTTCGGAATGAAAGGCGCCCCTGCCGTTACCAAAATACGATCAAAAGGTGCAGCTTCTTCATAGCCTTTGTAACCGTCTCCGTAGATCAATTTTTTGGCTCTGTAGCCCAGTTTTGGAAGAAATAAGGAGGTCTTTTTGTACAATTCGCGTTGCCGTTCAATGGAATAGACTTGTGCTCCCAAGAGAATCAGCACCGCGGTTTGGTACCCGCTTCCCGTGCCAATTTCCAAAACTTTCTGTCCAGGCTCCACTTCGAGTAATTCAGTTTGAAAGGCAACCGTATACGGCTGAGAAATGGTTTGCTCGGCTCCGATAGGAAAAGGCTTGTCTTGATAGGCGTGATCTTCAAAACTACTATCCATAAACAAATGCCTTGGGATTTGATTCATGACGTTCAGTATAGCCTCATTAGTAATCCCTTTGGTACGCAAAAGTTGGACCAGCTTTCTCCTATTTCCCTGATGTTTGGCGGTGTCCTTCATTCCTTGCAAAATAAACCAATTCCCAAAAAAACCTAGCACAATTGAAAATAAGTTCGAGGGGTTTCGTAACGGTGGCGAAATCCTTATTTTTGCTTCAAACCAAAAGAACATGCTAAAAGCAGGTGTACTCGGTGCTGGTCACTTAGGAAAAATTCATCTTCGTCTTCTTAAAGAGTCTCATAAATATGAGCTCATTGGTTTTTTCGATCCCGATCAGGAGAATGCCCAGAAAGTGGCCAAAGAGTTCGGTTATCAGGCCTTTCCTTCTTTGGAGGAATTGATTCAGGCTGTAGACGTAGTGGATATTGTAACACCTACCCTATCGCATTACGAATGCGCGAAGCTATCCATTGAAGCTGGGAAACATATTTTTATCGAAAAACCCATTGCTAATTCTGTAGCGGAGGCCGAAAAAATTATCGCCTTGGCGAAAGCGCACGGTGTGAAAGGACAAGTGGGACATGTAGAGCGCTTTAATCCTGCCTTTATGGCGGTCAAAGAAAAGGTGGCCAACCCCATGTTCATTGAAACGCATCGTTTGGCGGAATTCAATCCGAGAGGGACGGATGTTCCTGTGGTATTAGATCTCATGATTCATGATATCGATATCATTCTTAGCGTTGTCAATTCAAAGGTCAAGCACATCAATGCGAGTGGTGTTTCTGTCATCAGCGATACCCCCGATATTGCAAATGCACGCATCGAATTTGAAAACGGCTGCGTGGCCAATTTGACGGCTAGTCGTATTTCACTCAAGAACATGCGCAAATCTAGATTCTTCCAAAAAGATGCCTATATCTCGGTTGACTTTTTGACCAAAAAAGTAGAGGTCGTAAAAATGAAAGACGCTCCAGAACAACCAGATGATTTCGCACTAGTCTTGCAAAATGCAGAAGGAATCAAGAAACAGATTTATTTTGAGAATCCCAATATTGAGGCCAATAACGCCATCTTGGATGAGTTGGAAACTTTTGCAGACGCCATTCAACAGCATACAGAGCCCGTGGTAACGCTCCAACAGGGAACAGACGCCTTACGTGTAGCCTACCAAATTATTGAGGCTTTTAACTTATAATTCGAAAAATAACAACATTGAAAAACGTAGCAGTAATAGGTGCAGGAACGATGGGCAATGGTATTGCTCATACTTTTGCGCAGTATGGTTTTAAAGTTCAATTGATTGACGTCTCAGAAGATGCCTTGAAAAAGGGCATGGCCACCATTGAAAAGAATTTGGACAGAATGGTCGCTAAAGAGAAAATTAGTGAAGCTGAAAAAAATACTACCCTCGGCAATATCACGACCTATACCTCCTTGGCTGACGGCGTAGAATATGCCAGCCTGGTTGTAGAGGCTGCAACCGAAAATTTAGCCTTGAAGTTGGACATCTTTCGGCAGTTGGAAGAACACTGCGCGCCAGATACAATTTTAGCGAGTAACACTTCATCCATATCGATTACACAAATTGCCGCGGTCACCAAACGTCCAGAGCTAGTAATCGGTATGCACTTTATGAATCCTGTTCCGATCATGAAATTGGTGGAGATCATTCGCGGCTATAATACCAGCGATGAAACGACCGCGACCATCATGGAATTATCAAGACAGCTACAAAAGATCCCTGTGGAGGTAAATGACTATCCAGGATTTGTGGCCAACCGTATCTTGATGCCCATGATTAATGAATCGATTGAAACGCTGTACAATGGTGTGGCGGGCGTTCAGGAAATAGATACGGTCATGAAATTGGGTATGGCACATCCTATGGGGCCTTTACAATTAGCCGATTTTATCGGTCTGGATGTCTGTTTGGCCATTTTAAACGTGATGTACGACGGCTTCAAGAATCCAAAATACGCACCCTGTCCACTACTGGTAAACATGGTCAGAGCAGGAAAACTTGGTGTGAAAAGTGGTGAAGGTTTTTACGATTACACAGCATCACGCAAGGCTGAACACGTGGCCAAGCAATTCGCATAATGGCTAAAGTACGTCCTTTTAAAGCAGTAAGAGCTCCAAGAGCGGTCGCCAATCTCGTGGCTTCTCGCTCCTATCAAGACTACTCTTCGGCTGAATTGGATGCCAAGCTTACGTATAATCCGTATTCTTTCCTGCACATCTTAAACCCTGGTTTCAGATACAACCAAGAGGTCAGTGGTATTCAGCGCTTTCAACTAGTGAAGAATCGATACCTCGAATTCAAGGAAGAAGGCATTTACGTAAAGGATGCAGAAGTTGCCTTCTATGTCTATCGGATGAAAACACGCTCCAATCACTTCTTCGGCATCATTGCAGGCACTGCCGCTGATGATTATTCCAACAATGTGATTCGAAAACACGAGGATACCCTCCAGTTGCGTGAAGAGTTATTCAAAGATTACCTGAAAACGGTTGGTTTTAATGCCGAACCTGTCTTGCTCACCTATGAAGACAATCAGGTGATCTCGCAAATCATGCACAGCACCACGCAAGTAACGCCAGACTACGAATTCACGACCCAAGATCGCGTCTCGCACGCCCTTTGGCCCATTACTGACCCCAACACGATTCAGATCATTCAGGATGAATTTGCAAAAATTCCGCATCTATACATTGCCGACGGTCACCACCGAACAGCCTCCTCTTATTTGCTCGCGGAAGAATTAAAACGTGAAAACAGAGAGCATAACGGACAGGAACCCTACAATTTTTTTATGAGCTTCCTGATTCCACAATCGGAGTTGAAGATTTATGAATTCAACCGAATGATCAGAGATCTCAATGGCTTGAGCAAGGAAGCCTTCCTTTTAGAGCTGGATAAATGGTTTCGAATCGAAGATCGTGGATTAGAGCTGTATCGACCCTCTAAAAAACATCATTTCAGTATGTATGTAGAGGGTTCGTTCTATTCGCTTTATCTGCGAAAAACACGTTATAAATTTACGGATGCACTCAGCAAGCTCGATACGCATATTCTCTACAAAACAGTACTTGAACCTATCCTTGGAATCACAGATTTGAAAAATGACCGAAGGATTAAGTACGGTTATGGAAAGAATCATTTATTGCGAATGAAAGAACAAATCGACACCGGCAAGTTTGCCGTGGGTTTCAGTATGATTCCCCTAAATTTTGAAGAAATCAAAGCGGTTGCCGATGCGGGACTCACCATGCCACCCAAAAGCACCTATATAGAACCGAAATTACGCAGCGGACTCACCATTTATGAATTCTAAGAAACAAATTGCCCAAAATCTACAAGATATCCGAAACAGCCTGCCAGAGGAGGTTACCTTAGTAGCGGTTTCTAAGACCAAGCCAGAAGAGGCCATTTTAGAGGCTTTGGAAGCTGGCCAAAGAGTCTTTGGCGAAAACAAAGTGCAGGAAATGGTCGCCAAATGGGAGGCCCTACCCAAAAATATTGAGTGGCATATGATTGGCCATGTGCAACGCAACAAGGTCAAGTATATGGCGCCTTTTGTGCATTTGATTCACGGGGTGGACAGTCTGAAGTTATTGAAAGAGATCGACAAGCAAGCTGCCAAGCACGAGCGTATCATCAACTGTCTGTTGCAAGTTCATATTGCAGAAGAAGACACTAAGTTCGGTCTGGATGCTATTGAATTGTTTGAATTGCTTCGCTCGGAAACCTTCCAAAGCCTAGAAAATATACGTATCCGAGGGTTGATGGGCATGGCCACTTTCACCGAGAATACAACACAAATCACCAAAGAATTCAACTACTTGGCCACTTTGTTCAAGCAGCTCCAACAAGACCATGGTAATCATCCATTAATTCAAGCAGATATTCTCAGTATGGGCATGAGTGGCGATTACAAAATCGCCATAGACTGTGGTAGTAATATGGTTCGGATTGGGAGTAGTATCTTTGGCAGTCGATCTTAATAAAATTCTAAGTTAGCAATAATTGTACGCAATTTTAGACATAGAAACTACTGGAGGAGCCTATGATGAAGAAGGCATCACGGAAATTGCCATTTATCGGTTTGACGGACATCAAATTGTAGATCAGTTCATTTCCTTGATCAATCCAGAGCGGCCTATTCAGCCATTTGTGGCTAAGCTAACAGGCATCAACAATAAAATGCTCAGGAATGCGCCTAAATTTTACGAAGTAGCCAAGCGCATTTTGGAAATCACCGAAGATGCCGTACTCGTCGCACATAATGCGGTATTCGACTATCGTATGCTGAAAACCGAATTCCGAAGGTTAGGGTATGATTATCAACGAAAAAACATCTGTACGGTAGAAATCGCGCAAAAGCTATTGCCCAACGAGGAAAGTTTCAAACTAGGAAAACTAGTTCGATCGCTGGGAATTCCGATGAGTGATCGACATCGTGCCAATGGCGATGCCTTGGCAACCGTAGAGTTGTTCAAAGTGCTTTTGAATAAGGATTCCAAAAAAGAGATCATTACCCAAGCGATTCAGACAGGTGTGGTAGACCAACTGTCAAGCAGGCTACTGCGCATCTTAGACGAACTTCCCACAGAAGTGGGCGTGTATTATATTCACGATGCGCAAGGCCACATCATTTATTTAGGTCGTAGTAAGAACATCAAACGCAAAGTCAATCAGCACTTTACTGGCACCAACGCCAAATCGAAACGAATTCAGAAAGAAGTGCACACCGTGACCTTTGAAAAAACGGGTAACGAATTGATTGCAGCTTTGAAAGAATGGCACGAACGAGAAAAACTCAAACCAAAGATTCGTTCGAAGAAAGGGTTTCGCAGGCCCAGTTTTCAGGCCTACACAATGAACAACGGACAAGGGTATAAAACGGTTTTGATTGAAAAAATAAGCAGTCGAGGGCGAACGAGTGGGCTATCCTTTGGAAGTTATCAAGAGGCACGTAAAATTGTTTCCAAAATGACGCAGGAGTTTCAACTGTGTGCTAGGCTCAATCAACTTGATAAGGTTGAAATGGTGTGTTCATTGACTTCAGAGCACTCTTGTCAAGGTGCTTGTTTCATTGAAGAAGAAAGTCAGCTTTACAATGAACGTGTAGAAAAGGCATTTGCAAGCTACGCCTTAAAAGACCGAAGTATTGCGCTGATCGACAAGGGAAGAACTATCGACGAGAAAAGTGTCATTCTAATCGAAAATGGCGCTTACAAAGGCTACGGTTTTGTAAAATTGAATCATCAGTTAAACAATATCGCTATTTTACGCACACTCATCAATCCACATTCAGATTCTAAAGTGATGAAACAACTGATCCAAACCTATAGATGGACCAAAAATGTCAGAATTATTGAACTTCAAACCAACGCTTAACTTCCTCCCTGCTCTTTTCGCTTTTCTCCTCACGACACAGTTAGTTAGAGGCCAAGAATTTAAGTCCTATGAATTTGCCAAACCTCCAACGAAAGAGTTGGCCCTTAATGTCTTTCCGAAGGAACCTGAGGCTGAGGCCTTGGTATTGCACGAATGGGGCGACGTTCGCATCACTTCCAACA
>CAWUKP010000114.1:0-7622 GCA_963922975.1 uncultured Spongiivirga sp.
AGGATTTACCATGAAGGGTCCTGGTACGGGTATTTCTTCTTCACAAAACTATGTGTTTGAAGGAAAGCCAAACAATGGAGACATCACCCTAACTGTGGGTGGAGGTAATCAATACTTGGTTGGCAACCCTTATCCTTCGGCTATTGACGCACACGAATTTATCGACGACAATACAACCACCAACGGAACGCTCTATTTCTGGCAGCATTGGGGTGGTGGTTCGCACGTTTTAGGTAATTACCAAGGTGGTTATGCCATTCGCACCAAGGGTGGTGGAACACCAGCGGCATCGCACCCAGACGTGAACCAATCAGGTTCAGGAACCATTACACCAGGTCAATACATTCCTGTTTCGCAAGGATTTTACATCCAAGCAAGTGCAACTGGTGGTGCCATCACTTTTGAAAACGATCAACGTGCGTTTATCACAGAAGGCAGCGGAAGTTCATACTTCATCAGAGGAAAACAAGACCAAAAGGCCGCTCAAGGTATTGCTCCAGAAGATTTGCGTGCGAAAGTACGTGTAGGGTTCGATTCACCCATCGGAATCCACCGCCAGCTACTACTTACCGTAGACCAAGCCACCACCACAGGTGTTGATTGGGGTTATGAAGGTTTTGCGGGTGAAATTCAAGAAGAGGACATGTTCTGGCGTTTGGAAGATGAGAATTTTGTGATCCAGGCAGTACCTGACATTACCGAAGACCTTGTTTTAGATCTCAACATAAAAGTAGACGCCGATGGCCTTTCTAAATTCGGGATCGATGCTTTTGAAAATATCGACAAAAAGCTGAATATATACCTATTGGACAAATTGAGTAGAAACCGCTACTTATTAGAGGAAGGCAATCCTGTAGCACTTGACATTGCGCCAGGAGAATATCCGAATCGTTTCTCCATTGTTTTCACCCCAGGTGAAACGCTAGGAACCGATGATATTTCGATCACCGACCTTCAGGTAGCCACTACAGAAAATGGTTCAGACATTGTGATTTTAAACCCTAGCAGTAGTTACGAAATTCAAGGTGTAGAAATCTATAACACCCTAGGTCAAAGCGTTAAAAAGGTATCATTGGACACTCGTGAAGAAACCACGATCATTGCTGCCAATAATTTGACCAACGGTATCTACATTGTCAAAGTGGCAACCGATCAAGGTGGGTATAGCACAAAGCTTTCCATCAACTAGACGAACTACCTATTTGATCTATGAAACGCCAAGCAGTTTGCTTGGCGTTTTTTCGTTGAAAAACAAGGACTTGCACTTCATCGATAAAAGCTTATAAATCAGCTAAAAGAGCGGCAAAGTACCCCTCAAATTTGCAATTATTGACCATCTTTGAAGTCCCAAGTCAATAACCGTGATCTTTTCCATAAATCGAAGGATTATGAGAAAAGTTTACATTTCTTTTTTGGCATTGTTTTTTTTAACAACACTGCCTTCATTTGCGCAAGATTTTGATAACGACGGCGTCGTTGATTCGATTGACGTCGACGATGATAATGACGGCATTTTGGACGTTGTGGAGGTACCTACTCCAGACTGTACCGATTTCCCACAATTAGACTTTTCTGGAGCTCAATTGATCTCTGGAAATGCCCTAAGTGTTGGAGCCGTTTATAAATTCTCAGATATAGCCTTAGGCATCGATGCCTTGGTGAGTATCGACTTCATGGATCGCCCAGATTCTTTGGAGGAGTTTGATGATGATGACAATACCCAAACTGGGCCACCAAGTCTTTTTCAACCCATCATTAGAGACGGTGATGGCTCGGCACGTGAAGTGCGTTTCACCATCTCATTTGTGGAGTCTTCAGACAACAGCGTAGCGCGTGTGTTCCCGAACTTTATCATGGTTCCTACAGATATTGATAGTAGCGGTGATCCTGATGAAGGGCGCGAATTCCATGAGTATAGTAGAGCCCTAGATTCTGCAGTAGACAATCCTACACTGCTTACAGTTACAGAAGATTTTGATTCCATTCGCATTGTTGGTGCCGATCGGTCTTTTGATCCTACTTCTGTGGAAGATACTGAAGTAATGATTGGTCTACGTTATAGCTCCATCAGCTCTTTTACCTTCACCATCGGAACCACAGACACCCTTAACAGAAGATTCTTTGCGATTACTTTTGATCCGTGTGTACTGAACAATTTTGAAGATATCACAGCAGACCTTTTTGTACCCTTCCTAGATTCTGACGAAGACGGTTTGATCGATTCTATGGATCTTGATGCTGATAACGATGGTATCCCAGACAATGTAGAAGCACAAGGTACTTTGGCCTACATCCAACCGAATGACGATAGTGCGGCTACTTACGCTGCCAATAACGGTTTGAACTCAGCGTATTTGAGCACCAACGGCCTTTTACCCGTAAACACGGACTTAGATTCTTTCCCAGATTTTCAAGACACAGATTCTGACGACGATGCCACGTTTGATGCTGAAGAGAACGGACTGGCAGCCAACAGCGCTGGCACCTTTACAGATGCTGACGGAGATGGGATTGATGACGATTTTGATAACGTTGATAATACTACTGAGTGGGACGTTAACGGTCGTATCAGCAACGGTAACTTGTGGCAGATGCAAGTGTATCTTGGAGATAGCGATGGCGATACCTTTCTAGATAGTGCGCTCACGAACGACTTGAACTTTAGAGACAATACCGCCAATCACAGAAGCACTGTAGACTTTGATGGTGTGGATGATTGTGTAGTGGCAGAAAGTATTGTTGATTTCAGCAATGGAAGTACCCTGATGGGCTGGTTTTTGCTTGATCCTTCTGTGAGTGGTACGGTTACCATCGCGGGGCAGCGCAATCACAGTGTGCGCATCAATGCCAACAATAATGTGATGTACTCAGAAATCGTTGCTGAAAATAATTCGGGGAATGATGTTGATTTCTCTACGGGTACGGCAACAGGTAATGTAGATAAATTGGTAACTAAAGGCGTGTGGCAACACTTTGCCAGTGTCGCAGATTTCAATACAGGATCGCTGACCATTTATTTGAATGGTTTGCCTATTGACACCATGAATATTAGTGGTGTAGGCCTTTCCAATCCGATTGCAGGTGAAGATTATTTCATCATCGGAAGAAACAGTGATCTAGAACAAGAATTTGCAGGAGCGCAATTCTTTGATGGATATATTTACGAAGTGAAGGCTTATAATGCGGCATTGAACCAACAACAAATTCAAGAGCAGGTGTTCCAAGAAATTGAACAAGACCTCTCTTCACCAGATGTTGTGGGAGCTATTATTCCTTTTAATATTGAAGGAGCACAATGGAGTGACCTTGAATTCTACTACGGCATGGATGCTATTGTAGAAAGTAAAGTGACCGACAGAGCTGCCAACAACCGTGGGCAACTATTAAACGTTACCACTGACCAGCCGAGAACCGCACCGCTTCCTTTGGTGGGTAAAAGCGGTGGAATGTGGGATAGCGCAAGCACCTGGCTCGATGGTGACGGTGTGGTGGATGCGTTGACGTTTAATTCGCTGGATCACGTCATCGTCCAATTACAAGGTTCTGCACTAAGAGCGCCGATGACCAAGTATACTTTGAACAGAAACGGTAGAGCCTTTGGTCTCTTGGTGAATTCAAACGCTGAGTTGGAAGTGACCGGAGATTCAGGAATAACCATTGGACGTTATCTCAACCTCGATGGTCTGCTAGACTTAGAAGGCGAATCGCAATTGCTGCAAGGAGCCAACAGTATTTTAGATGAAACCAGCGAAGGTACACTTGAGCGCGACCAACAGGGTACGTTTGATCAGTACACGTACAACTATTGGGGCTCTCCAGTAGGAACTGCCAACAATAGTTCGAACAACAATGCCTTCAACCCTAAAACCATTGGCATGGACGGTACGGATGCAGCAAATCCGCAAGATATTGTCTGGATCAATGACGGTGATGTACCTGGATCTACCCCAATTACCTTGAGTAATCGATGGTTGTACAAATTTGTAAACAATGGTTGGGTCTACCTTGGAAATGGTGGCAATGTGAATGTAGGCGAAGGATTTATCCATAAAGGACCCAATGTGGGCATCTCGCAAGAACAAAACTATGTGTTCGTAGGGAAACCAAATAACGGTACTATCAATGCCTCTGTTAATATGGGTGAAGATATTTTATTAGGAAATCCATATCCATCTGCTATTGATGCCAACGAATTTATCGATGACAACTTGGCCATCAATGGTTCAGCGAATGTAATGACGGGTACGATCTATTTCTGGGAACACTGGGGCGGCGGTACGCATACCCAAAGCCTGTATCAAGGTGGATACGCCACTTTGACCAAATCAGGAGGAACGCGCGCTGCTGTGCATCCTGAAGTAAGCAATGCTGGTGGAGATTCTGGATTCTTGACACCAACGCGTTACATCGCCGTAGGACAAGGCTTCTTTGTAAGAGGTTTTGATGGAGGAACCTTAACCTTTGAAAATGACCAGCGAACCTTTAGAACCGAAGGATCAGGCGATTCGCAATTCTTCCGAGGGAAAGAAGAGCCTAAAGAAACTGAAAGAACATCGCAAGCAAATGCGAATAGCAATCCAAGATTGTGGATCAACTTCACTACGGTAGACGGTCTTCAAAGACAATTATTGGTTGCGTTCGATCCGAATACTACAGAAGGCTATGATATTGGGTATGACGGGGAGTTATTCGACAACAATCCGAGCGATGGTTACTGGTTACTTGATGATGGACGCAAATTGGTCATCTCAACCTTGCCAGAACTAACAGATGCTACTACAGTGGCTATCGGAATAACTTCAGCGACCGCAGGCAGTGGTACTTTTGAAATTGACATGATGGAGAATATTGATCCCTCTGTTGATATCGCTATCTACGACAAGGTCAATGACGTTACCTACGATCTGAGAGCTGGCAATGCCATCGTAAGCCTAGACGCAGGTGAAGCACATGATCGTTTTGAAGTGGTGTTTGGAAATACTTCCACGCTAAACAACGAAGAGTTTGAAGTAGAAAACGACTTTAATATTGTTGCGAGCGACGATGGTCAAACTGTGATTATCATCAACCAGCAGAATTTAAATGTAAACAGTGTTCGTATTCATAACATTCTAGGTCAAGAAATGTTGAGAATGACCGAATCCTTTACCGACGAGTTGAAAAGCATTCCTTTCACTGCACAACGTGGTATTTACCTAGTAAGTGTGGAAACTGAGAATGGTCAGTTCACGAAGAAAATTATGAAACGCTAGTCTCGCATCAACAACTAGATTAGTGTTATGGCAATAAAAAAGCGGGATGTACAATCCCGCTTTTTTATGTTGCTTACCCAACCCTACCTAAGGCGCTGGGTTTGGAATGTCGTTATGAATAACGTCAATTTCCTTTAAAATCTCATCCGAAAGACGTACGTCAATACTCTCGATATTTTCCTTCAATTGCTCCAAATTGGTGGCTCCGATAATATTGCTGGTAACGAAACTTCGATCGTTGACAAAGGCCAAGGCCATTTGTGTTAGACTCAAGCCATGATCTTTGGCAAGTTGAAAATAGCGCTCTGTAGCCTCAGTGCTATTCTTTCCGCTGTAGCGAGCAAAATTTGGAAAGAGCGTAACTCGGGCATTGGCTGGCTTCGCTCCGCCACGATATTTTCCTGAAAGTACGCCAAAACCTAAAGGTGAATAGGGTAAGTAGCCAATCTTCTCACGCTGCAATATCTCAGAGAGTCCTTGTTCGTCAGTACGGTTCAACAACGAATACGGGTTTTGAACCGTAATCATTTTTGGCAAGCCGTTGAATTTTGATTCTTCATTGTAGCGCATCACGCCCCAAGGACCTTCGTTAGATAAACCTATGTGTCGAATCTTACCTTCTTTAATTTTCTCCTCAAGGCTATGCAACACTTCATTGAAATTATCCTCCCAAGCCTCATTTTCTTGATGTTGGTAATCTCGAATGCTGAAAAAGTTAGTACTTCGTTCGGGCCAGTGCAATTGATAGAGGTCGATATAATCGGTTTGTAGTCTTTTCAAGCTCTTGTCGATCGCATCATCAATTTCGTGCTTCGCATAACCGCCGGTTCGGATGTGTTTTGTGTATTCGCCAGGCCCCGCAATTTTCGAAGCCAACACTATTTTATCGCGATTTCCAGTTTTCTTGAACCAATTACCAATAATGGTTTCAGTAGCGCCGTAGGTATGCTCTCTTGCGGGCACCGAATACAATTCAGCGGTATCAAAAAAGTTCACCCCACGTTCTAGGGCGTAATCCATTTGTGCATGTCCTTCCGATTCGGTGTTCTGTTCTCCCCAGGTCATGGTGCCTAAGCAGATTTTACTGACTTTGATGTCGGTATTAGGTAAGTGGGTATATCTCATAGCTTTTTTCTTCTTTCATTAGACGTTGACATAAAAAAACCTTGCAGTCTTGCAAGGTGTATAAAGATACAAAGTTTCACTCTTCAATCTCCACCAGAATTGGGCAATGATCGCTATGTTTAGCCTCATTTAAGATCACCGCTCGCTTGAGCCGATCCTTCAAAGAATCTGCGACCATCGCATAATCTAAGCGCCAACCTTTGTTATTGGCTCTTGCATTGGCTCGGTAACTCCACCATGTGTAGTTGTGTGGTTCTTTATTGAAATGACGAAAAGAATCTACAAAGCCACTATCGATGAAGTTGCCAATCCATTCCCGCTCCACTGGTAAAAAGCCCGAAACATTTTTGTTCCGAACAGGATCGTGAATGTCGATTGCCTGATGGCAAATATTGTAATCGCCACAAACCACCAAATTCGGTACTTCTTTTCGCAATTCATCTGCATATTTCTGGAAATCGGCCATGTAAGTAAGCTTAAAGTCTAGTCGGTCTAGATTGGTGCCGGAAGGCAAATACATACTCATCACCGAGATATCACCTATATCCACACGCAGATTGCGACCTTCGTTGTCCATGTAGTCAATTCCCGTTCCATACACAATGTTATCAGGTTCTTTTTTAGTCAGAACCGCAACCCCGCTATAGCCCTTTTTTTGAGCGCTAAACCAATAATGATGGTACCCCGCTTCTTCAAAAAGACTCACATCCACTTGTTCTTTCATGGCCTTGGTTTCCTGAATGCAGAGCACATCGGGCGCTGTGGTGGTCAGCCAGTCTATAAATCCTTTGTTCAAAGCGGCTCTAATGCCGTTCACATTGTAGGAAGCAATCTTCATAATTGTTTTTTGCTAAAATACTTAATGGTAGCCGTTTTACGTTAGCTATCTTAGACAAATCCAATCGATCAATTTAGGATACTTTTGACGTCAAATTCCGACTGTTCTCGTATGAGGATTTCTTTACTATTCCTTTTACTGCTTGTTTTTGGTCTCGCGCACTCTCAAGATCGCGCCTCTAACCTTGTGGTGAAGCGTTTAGCAATGAAGGATAGTATCATTCTTGATTCAGTCAGTATCAATCCAGCGCAGTTTCACATTCGTGATTTGCTCGGTGAAACTATTGACTCAACGCGTTATAGTATAGATTTTGCCAAAAGTCTTCTCATTTTTAAAGATGAGCGTGTAGACTCCTTCGAGGTTTCTTATTTAAAATTTCCAGAGTTTCTAACGAAGAAATACTATAC
>CAWUKP010000115.1:0-7619 GCA_963922975.1 uncultured Spongiivirga sp.
AAAAAACAAACTCGGCACTCGCCTTTTACGGCGGATAAGGCCCTCGCGCGGCTCAGGCCTTTAAATGCCTTCCTCTCGCTCAAGCTCGTTGGAGGCAAGGCTAAATCATACCTGCTTGTCCTCCGTACGTGACTTCGGAAGGCGGGCCGCCAGGCAGGGTCGAGATCGTTGTAATGCATTAAACCGAACTGAATGAAAGGTATTTATTGGGGAAGTACGATTTTGTTATCAATATTCCTTATTTGGAGCTCTTATAACTATTTTTTCAGCAGACCAACTATCGATGGAATAAGAGCACTAGGGTTTCCTGATTACTTTAGACTCCAGCTAGCTGTGTTGAAGTTGATGGCTTGTATTCTGATTTTGATTCCTCAGATTCCAATTCAAGTTAAGGAATGGGCTTATGCTGGGATTGGTTTATTTCTATTGACGGCAATAATCGCACACTTTGCTAACAAAGATCCGATCGTAATAAACTTGATTAACCTTGCCTTAATACTTGTTCTTGCTATCTCTTACATCTATTCCCATAAAATCAGGTCGAGCATGTGAGATCAGCTTTAACGCAATACAACAACGCCTATAATCTAGCACTCCTTTTCGTTTAAAGATGAACTTTCCCACAAATCGTTATATTTAATACAACAAACTAAAAATCAGGTCTGGTATTCGCCTTTAGGTCGCGCTAAAGATATGACAGGTCGGATACGTCTCTCGCCCAGCTCATGCTGGTGTCCTCCTATCACCAAAGCTTATCGGAGGCAAGACCAAATCAAATCTGCCTGTCCTCCGTACGAGACTTCGGAAGGCGGGCCGGAATGCAGAGCAGAGACCGCTGTGGTTAATTTGAATCAACTCAATGAAATTATTTAGAAGAATACGACATAAGCTGATTTTAGACAATAAAAAAGTTCAGTACCTAAAATATGCTTTTGGAGAAATTATTTTGGTCGTAATCGGAATTTTGATTGCCTTACAAATCAACAATTGGAATGAATCTAGAAAAGGTGATATCGCCTTGAAAGAGTATTTAGTAAAAATCAAATCCAATACCATGGAAGATATGCTTGAACTAGACTCATTATCAATAGGAAGAAGACAAATAGCTAAGCTATGCAAACAGGCTCGTACAAGTATTTTGAATAAAACGGAAGATGAAAACATTATGCTTTTTATGTCTAGTGGTTGGGCATTTATTGATCTCTATTTTAATCCTAGTATTGCTGGGTACGAATCCTTAAAAAATTCAAAATACTATGGGAAGATTAACAATACAGCTTTGGATTCGCTTTTGACAAGATACCATACCATTATTGGCGAGATTGCATTAAATGAAAAGAGCTATAATGAATATGTAGAAAATCAAGAGGCATATCTTTCCACTCAGTTTGACAGGTCTTTGATTTTGGCATATGCCTTTGTGCCTCCTGATTCACTTAACATTAGAGCCACTCCACAAACTGAGTATCTTACCGATTTTAAGGAATATACTTCATTTCCTGCTTATCGAAACGTTGTCAGTTTAGCGGCATGGCAGTTTGATACGATGATACATCGATATAATGAATTAAAGGATGTAGGCTTAAGCATTGTTAAAGAAATAGACATGATTATCGAAGAAGATTAAAAATGATAAAAAAGAAAAACTAGCCACAACAACGTCTGTAATCAAGCTCTACTTTGGGTAAGCAAATAGTATTTTCCTACAATTCATTAAATTAGAACTCAAAACAAAAACCAACTCGGCACTCGCCTTTTACGCCACGCCAAAGACGTAACAGGCCGGATACAACCCTTGGCGGCTTGTGCTGGTGTCTTCCTCTCGCCAAAGCTAGTCGGAGGCAAGACCAAATCAAATCTGCCTGTCCTCCGTACGAGACTTCGGAAGGCGGGCCGACAGCTAGCGCCGAATCATGGTGTACAATTAAAAGATGACCTTAGAAGAAAAACATAATTTCATCAGATTAGTTGTGAGGCACATTTACAACGATATCAATGAAGATGCATTGGAATATTTCGTGAATGGGCTTTATGAAAAAGACTTAAGTAAGAATGAATATTTTATTAATAATCAAAAAATTCACAATGAAATTGGGTTCATTGCAAAAGGATTAATTAGAGGCTTTTACATTGATGACAAGGGAAACGAAATAAATACAAGATTTCTAAAGGAAGGTAATTTCGCCACTCACTACAAAGCATTTATTTCACAAGAACCTAGTAAGTATTTATTTAAAACAGTAGAGCCCACTGAAGTACTTTGTTTTAATTACAATCATATTCAGAACTGCTTCAGCTATCATCCTGATTTAGAAAAATTTGGTCGCCTGATGGCAGAAGCCATTATCACCAAAATGGATAGTCGCCTAGAATCGCAACACTTTGACAATGCTGAAAAACGTTATTATGACTTTATGAGTGAATATCCCAATTTGCATAACCGTCTTTCTTTAGAACAAATTTCAAGCTACATAAGAATAACGCGACCAGCTCTAAGCCGCCTAAGAAGGAAAAAATCGTAACATAGGTTACCAATTTTCAGTACATCGCTAGGATAAATTTGCATCATTAATTAAAAACTAAAGATGATGAAAAATTTAAAATTTAATGTACTATTCTTACTATTGACTCTTTCTATTTCTTCAATTCTGGCACAAGAAAAAAATGAAAACAAAGACTTGAAAAGGTTCTATGTAAAACCATACGCAGGATTTATAGGCATTCAGGATATGACCTTGCAACTAGTTGACAATAACCAAACGACAAACATTGACATAGAAAATGGATTCGGATTTACCACTGGTATTTCTTTGGGGTATAAGTTTACGGAAAACGTTACAGCTGAAATTGGTTGGGAATATAAAAGCAACGATATTACGGTCATAAACAATAATGTTCGCAGTTCAGGTGATTATGCCTCTAATTTCATATACCTAAATGGTATTTATAATTTTTCTACTAATAGTAGATTCAAACCGTACCTTGGTTTAGGTGCCTCTTTAATTCAAGAAATTGACTTAGACTTTGGTGATGGTATGGAGACGTCCTTTTCTGATTCCGGTAATTTTGGGTTTCAAGGTTTGATTGGTCTTGACTATAACCTTTCAAATAGATGGGCGCTAAATTGGGAAGCAAAATATGTGACTTTTAGTGAGTTTAATATGAACAATGAATCGAATAATTCTAATTTAAATAATCTAAAATACAATCCTTTTATTTTCAATATTGGTATTAAGTATAGATTTTAAAAGCACACAACAACGGCTATCATCCACCGCTCCTATTGGTTAATCAAATAGTATTTTCCTACAATTCACTAACTTAGGACTTAAAACAAAAAAATCGGCTAACACCTTTTAGTTAACGCTTAAGACGTGACAGGTCGGATACACCCCTTGGCAGTTTGTGCTGATGCCTTCCTCTTACTAAAGCTCGTCGGAGGCAAGGCCCGCTCCTAGGAGAGATCGCTGTGGTTAATTTAAGAAAATGAGACGTTTCAAATTACTTACATTCTGCTTATTACTTTCTTTGACATGTAATGCATTAAGCAATAACAAATACAGAAGTACTAATAAAGCATATGTCACAGCAAACGCAATTTCAAATAACACCATCGAAGGTGAAATTCACTATTTTGATTTTTGGAATGACGACATAAATCATAGCGCACTTTATGTTTTCTTCAAAAACAATGCTTTGAGTGTTGAAATTGAAAAAATAGAACTAGATGGTGCTTTCTTCACCTTAGAAATTCTCGATGACAGAGCTGGATTTTACGTAATTCCAACAAAAGAGAACATTAATGAGCAGTGTATTGATTTTCAAATTTCATTCAGAACTGAGTTAACGAATATTACATCACACTGCATAGAAATGGTTTACATTCCAAAAGGCAAGTTCACCTTGGGGAGTGCGAAATCCTTTGAATACAGAAACACGAAAAACACCAGTAACGGTTCACTTGGCGCACCTTTAAACGCTTTTTTTCAATCAGGTCAGAATGGTGCATTTAACGGAGCTTATGAAGTTGGTTCAGAAAAGACAATCGAGATTGGAGATTGCGAAGGATGTCTAAATTACTTAGATGCAGAAATTGCAGGAGTAAATACATATTCAGGAGATAGAAAGGGTATTTTACCATTAGAGTTTCCTAAAGGTTTTAATGCTTTTTATCAGATGCGATACGAACTTACTGAAAATCAATACTGCGATTTTCTTAATTCATTGGATTCAAAACAAGCAAAGAATCGTATCAATCCTGACGCCATCTTTCAAGGAGGTTCTCGTAAAGACTACGGAAACTTTATTAGTCTTAAGGGAGGTACATACATAACATCCAGACCGAATCAAGCCTGCAGCTTTCTTTCATGGAACGATTGCTTAGCTTATTCCGATTGGGCTGGAATGAGGATAATGACCGAATTCGAATTCGAAAAGTCTTCAAGGGGATTTGAAAAGCCAAAATTCAGAGAATATTCTTGGGGCGGTAGTGAAATTGAGAATACTTATTTTCTCGACAAAAATCTATCCAAGTGCTTAGATAATCATTATTGCGTTGACGGAAATGTACACGTAAATTATTTGGGCTTTAGTAATTATAATGAAGTTTGCATAGAGAATAACGAAGTATCCTATGTAGGCTGCCGAGTTTTATCTAGTGAAATGAACTATCGAGGTCCCTTAGAAACTGGAATACACGCCAAAGGAAAGAAAACTATTAATAGAGTATCCACAGGTGGTGGATATTTTGGGACTTTAGACTTAAGCGGAAATCTTAGAGAACCCGTAGTACCAATCGGTAGTGCCGGAAGTAGAAAATACAAAGGAACTATTGGAGATGGCAAAATCAACGAAGATGGAAATACAGACAATTTAGACTGGTTGTATTCAAACGATACGGAATTAGTGTACGGATATAGGGGTGGATGCTGGGCTTTTCACGAAAATCACGCAAGAATTGCAGATAGGTTTAATGTTTATAGAAAAGGGATCAATGTAAGAAAACCCTATTCAGGATACCGAGGAGTTAAAAACTATAATGACTGATAACTATCGTCGACAAAAACTAGCCACAACAACGCCTACAATCCAACGCTACCTTTCGTTTGTAAACGAACTTTCTCACAAATCGTTATACTTAATCCACCAAGCCAAAGCCTAGCCTGGCATTCGCCTTTTACTTTAGGCTAAAGAAATGATAGAACAGATAAGGCCCTCGCGCAGCTCATACTGATGCCGTTCTCTCCCTAGCACCTATCAAGGGCAAGGCAAAGATCATAGACCCTGCTAGACACCAACAGAAAAACGACCTTTTAAATACATTATCCACAGAACTAATAGTCTTTGAAAACATCAAAGATTATTTACTGATATGATAATTGTCATTTTTCAAGGGAGCTATTAAAAATACCTTTGTGCTAAACTTTAAAGGTTAGTACTATGAGACGTTTAAGAGTAAAATTTTGTGTTTTGTTCATTTTCTTTTTATCTGCAAGTATAAGCATAGCTCAAGATAAATGGACAGTTGAATTTAGACCTAATCTTAATTTCGTAACAAAAGATCTAGGTAGTGCAGACCTCAATACAGGATTTGGTACAGAGGTGGCGGTAGGATATAGATTTATGGAGCATTTGGGAGCATATGCAGGCTGGGGATGGAATAAATTTAAATCCGACAATGCGTCCTTTATCAGTACTGGAGATGCAGATTTTGAAGTAACGGGTTATACCTTTGGACTGCAATTCATTCATCCTATTGGCACCTCTGAAAAATGGTCTTATTTGATAAGAGTTGGAGGTATCTACAACCATATTGAAGTAGAAGATGATGCTGGTGATGTTGTGGCAGATTCAGGACATGGCTTAGGATGGGAGTTAGGCGCAGGAATGCAGTTGGATTTAGGCAGTAATTGGAATCTTAGGCCTCAGATAGGCTATCGTTGGCTGTCCCGAGAATTGGATTTGAGCAATACCTCTACAAATGTAGATTTGAATTATATAAGTTTTGGATTGGGTATTGCAAAGTCCTTCTGAAAATGAAGCTATCAGAATCAAAACTGCAAATAAAAGAGCCACTCCTATTGAGTGGCTCTTTAACATTCTTTGACCAAAGGTTAATGATAAAAGACTCGAATATTCAAAGCGCATTTAAGATGATACTATACCAATGAGAATAGCATTCATTATATTAATTGGAGTTCATGGAATTATACATGTATTCGGATTTCTGAAAGCATTTAACATAACCGAATCTAATGCAATCTCACAATCAATTTCCAAAAGTATTGGCCTAATCTGGTTACTCACGTCTATTCTTTTTGTCTTTGCGCTAGTTCAATTCGTACTACATTCCAATTATTGGTGGCTAAGTGGAGCCTTGAGTGCCATGTTTTCGCAGCTTTTGATTTTTCAATACTGGTCGGATACAAAATTTGGCACAATAGCGAATCTTATAATTCTCATGGCTGCTATAATGGCTTATTCCCACTTTAGTTTTACTAATAAGATTCTTGAGGAAAGGGAAAGATTGTTTAAAAATTCACAGACTATTGGTGGAAAAAGAATCTCTAAAGAGTCAATTTCAGAATTACCCTTAACTGTTCAAAAGTGGCTTATTAATAGTGGATTAATTGGCCAGCAACGGATTTCTAATGTGTACTTAGTTCAAGAATTACAGCTCAAAATGAACCCTAAGCAAACAAATTGGAACAACGGTAAGGCAGAACAGTATTTTACAACGCAACCGCCAGCATTCAACTGGAGTATTAACACCGAAATGAACTCTGTACTAACTGCAGTAGGAAGGGACAAATTTGTAGATGGTAAAGGCGAAATGGTCATTAAACTTCAATCACTAATTAAAGTTGCAAATGCAGAAGATGACCAAAAGATAAATGAGGCGAGCATTCAGCGATTTCTAGCAGAAATAGTCTGGTTTCCATCAGCATCTTTAAGTCCATACATAAGATGGGAAACTGTAGACGATTATTCTGCCAAAGCAACAATTGAATACAAAGGAACTAAAGGTTGGGGAGTATTTCATTTTGATGAAAATGGAAATTTCAAAAAGTATGTTGCCATGCGTTACAAAGATGCTAATGATGTGGAACCTCTTGAATGGACTATCATCGCAACCAAAAATGAAGTAAGAAATGGAATAAAAATACCCACCGAATGCCAGGCAAGTTGGACATTAGAGGATGGTATATGGACTTGGCTTAAAATCAAAATTGTGGATATTCAATACAATCTAAAAGAAATACCAATGACTAACAACGCCTACAGTCTATCCTTCCGTTCTAACACCAAGTAGTACTTTCCTACAATTCACTAAATTAGAACTCAAAGCAAAAAAACAATCTTGGCAAGCGCCTTTTGTGTCAGGCTAAAAACGTGACAGGAGCGTTATCTAGCACTCCTTGTCGTTAAAAGACGAACTTTCCGACAAATCATCTATCTTTAGAATAAACAAGGCAAAACGATTTAGGTACTCGTCTTTTGCTGCACGCTGAAGAGGTGACAGCTTGTATAAAGTCTACAAGCAACCCATCTGATGCTTTCTTTTGGCCAGCGCTCATCGGAAGCAGTGCAAAAATCATAACTTAGGTTTTTAGTTCTTA
>CAWUKP010000116.1:0-7615 GCA_963922975.1 uncultured Spongiivirga sp.
GTCCCATGGATCGTCTGATTTGTGGAGATGTGGGCTTCGGAAAGACTGAGGTGGCGATTCGTGCGGCTTTTAAAGCGGTGGACAATGGAAAACAAGTGGCGGTATTGGTGCCTACCACTATTTTGGCGTTTCAACACTTTAAAAGTTTTAGCGAACGTTTGAAGGATCTGCCCGTTCGGGTGGACTACTTGAACCGTTTTCGCTCTGCCAAACAAAAAAGAGAAACTTTAGAAGATCTGACGGCTGGAAAAGTTGATATCATTATAGGTACGCACATTTTGGCGAACAAGAACGTACAATTTAAAGACCTAGGTCTTCTAGTCATCGATGAAGAGCAAAAGTTTGGCGTAGCCGTTAAAGACAAACTCAAAACCCTAAAAGAGAACGTAGATACCCTAACCTTAACTGCAACACCCATTCCGCGTACGCTGCAGTTTAGTTTGATGGCGGCGCGGGATCTTTCTACCATTAATACCCCGCCACCCAATCGATATCCCGTAGAGACTCATGTAGTGCGTTTTGGGGAAGAGCTCATCAGGGATGCGGTGGTTTATGAAATTCAGCGCGGCGGACAAGTATTTTTTGTGCATAATCGCATTGAAAATATTCAAGAAGTGGCAGGCATGATCCAACGCTTAGTGCCAGATGCCAAAGTGGGGATTGGTCATGGACAGATGGAAGGAAAAAAGCTAGAAAGGTTGATGCTGTCTTTCATGAATGGAGAGTTTGACGTACTCGTTTCCACCACCATTATTGAAAGTGGATTGGATGTACCCAATGCCAATACGATTTTCATTAACAATGCACATAACTTTGGGCTTTCAGACCTTCATCAAATGCGAGGTCGGGTAGGGCGTAGCAATAAAAAGGCCTTTTGTTACTTCATCACACCACCCTATACGATGATGAACGACGACGCACGAAAACGAATGCAGGCCATTGAACAGTTTTCAAGTTTGGGTTCTGGATTCAACATTGCCATGAAGGATCTGGAGATTCGAGGTGCAGGAGATTTACTAGGAGGAGAGCAGAGTGGGTTTATCAACGAAATAGGCTTCGATACCTATCAAAAAATCTTGAGTGAAGCCATTGAGGAACTCAAAGAAAACGAATTCAAAGAACTCTACCAAGGAAAAGAAGAAGAGCACAAAACCTATGTAAAGGACATACAGATCGATACCGACTTCGAGCTGCTATTTCCAGATCATTACATCAACAATATTTCAGAGCGACTCAACTTGTACAACGAACTCAGTTCTTTGGAAGACGAAGCTGCACTGGAAGCTTATGAGGCTCGTTTGGTAGATCGCTTTGGGGAGCTTCCCGAAGAGGCGCAAGGCCTGCTCAACAGCGTTCGCCTGAAGTGGATAGCTAGTGCTATGGGATTGGAGAAATTGGTATTGAAGCGAGGCAAGATGATCGGTTATTTCATCAGCGATCAGCAGAGCGATTATTATCAAAGCCCAACTTTTACAAGTATTCTCCAGACGGTTCAACAAAACAAAGCGATCTGTAAGATGAAAGAAAAGCAAACACGCAATGGATTGCGGTTACTACTTACTTTTGAAGAGGTTGATTCTGTAGAGAAAGCATTGGAAAAGTTAATCATCTTCCGCAGAGAAGAGAAGGTTCTCAATGCATAAGTGAATGATTCACAATCACAGCGTCTTTAAATCCTTGATGGTCTTAAAGGCCTTGTCAATCTGCTCTTCACTCACCAAAACGGTAAATTCATAGGTCGTAGAAATCACTTCATAGATATTGACACCTTCCCAACTCAATCGCTGAAAAATAAAGTAGTAAATGCCAGGAATGGAGACGTTCTCCTTCGGAAGTTTGACGGTGATGGAAGAAAGGTTTTCCAGCTTTTCTATCAGTGTCTCTTTACCGAGATAATGGTCTACATACTGTGCGGCATTGGCGCTGATGACGACGGTCATTTCGTTCACCCCGCGCGAAGAAGTATAAAAGATATTCTTGTCTTCTTTGATATGATTGATCAATCCGGCAATACTACTGAGCAAGCTGTCAGATACTTTAAAAGTGTAGTCATTTAGCGACGAACGTACGGTGATCTCACCAATGTCCTTCAGGGTTTTCACGATCTTATGAGTGGCCCGAAATTCGAGTTCGCCAGATAATCGTTTCAGTGCCATAACAATGGCGCCATTGCGCACTTCTTTACCTAATTGTCCTTCGATATCCTTTTTAATAATTCTGGAAAGCGAGGTGAGGTTAATAATGCCTTGCCCGAGGGCACTAATAAGAAAAGGCTTTGATTTGATATAGGCCTCTACGGCCGATGAAATGGTCTTCATACGTTGCTTCAAACAATACTTTCCAAAAGTAGAAAAATTATAACAGAAAAGTAAATTTCAAACTAATTGTTCAATTTGTAACAATTCAAAAATGATAGAAGGCATCTTCTAGGTGGGTGATATCGAAGGTGTTGTTTTGCTTCACAATAGCCACAATATCAAAGCGAACGTCCACATCCAAGTCGTGGGATTCCACATACTGATGTACTGCCTTGACCAGCAACTGGATTTTTTTCTTATTTACAAAATCTTGCGGATTTCCAAAATCGATAGAGCTTCTCAGTTTGACTTCTACAGCAACCAAGGTGGCCCCTTTTCGGGCGATGATATCTACTTCTGCGCGTTCGTAGCGGTAGTTGGTGGCTAATATCGCATAGCCTTTATTGCGCAGCATGTCGGCCGCGAGCTCTTCCCCTTTTTTACCGTACTCATGCTGACTGGCCATGAGGAATCAAATTTGATTGAGACGAACCCCTTTTTCGGTCACTTGTAAGCGGTGGTTTCTTCCGAAGATCATAGCGCGATTGTCGCTGATATGTCCCGCAGGAAAGTCGAAACAGACAGGATAGTCATATTCTTTAACGGCATCTAGAATGATTTCCGTAGCATTCTTCCCAAAAGGAACAGAGTTGTCATGCATTTTGGTGAAACCACCCACGATGAGTCCTGCCAATTCCTTCAAATAGCCATTGCGTTTGAGGTTCATTATCATGCGATCCATATGATACAAATACTCATCTAAATCTTCCAAGAACAGTATCTTGCCTTTGGTTTCTATGGAAGAAGGAGATCCTAAAAGACTGTACAAAATACTGAGATTTCCACCTACTAATGAACCTTCCGAAGCACCTTTTCTATTGGATTCGATGGCTTCAGTGGCAATAACCGTTTCTTTTCCAAAGAGACAATTCTTCAACGTATTAATGGCTGCAGGGGTATTATCTTCCAAACTGATGGGCATGGTACCATGAACAGTTTGGATACCCAGTTGATGGAGATGTGAGTGTAGCACTGTTACATCAGAAAACCCGATAAGCCATTTTGGATGTTTTGAAAATTTAGAAAAATCTAGATGATCAATCAGTCGAACCGTGCCATAACCTCCTCTTGCGCACCAAATGGCCTTAATTTTTGGGTCGTCGAGCATCGCTTGCAAATCCGCAATACGTTCTTTATCGGTTCCTGCGTACTGATTACTTTCGATACCAATGGTTTGGCCGATTTTAGATGACAGTTCCCAACTGTTTAAGAGGTGAATAGCCTCAGTAATTTCTTCTTCCGAAATTTTTCTTGCGGTAGAAATGATCCCGACGGTATCTTTTGCTCGTAAATAAGGAGGTGGTATCATATCCTTCTCGGCCCTAAAATCGCTATGATAAAGTTCCAAAAAAAATACGAAACCCAAATCGAAACTTGCAAATGGCTGACCGTTAGTCGATTACTTTTGCAGTTTTCGAAGGATTATACTACTTTCAACTTTGTAACCAACCCCAAACTTTTTCTATTATGATAGCAGCCTTACCCTGTAATACGTCTACACTAGCCGTCTATCAACCTACTGCCGAAAATCCTTGGGACGCCAATAAGGTGCTCAATATCTACCGAAGATTAGGCTTTGGTGCCCATCAGGCTATGATCGATGAAGCCTTGGGAAAGACTCCTGAGCAATTTATTGATGACCTCATTGACGAAGCACTTAATTTACCAGTAGCACCACCGCCACCTTGGGTGGATTTTGATTATGGTGATGTGGGTTTTGAAGACCAGAACGGCGATAACATTTTTGAGTGGCAGATGAAAGCGGTAGACGATTGTTTCAACGAAAATTTAAGGGCTCGATTGGTCCTTTTCTGGAGCAATCATTTCGTCACACAGCTAGATACTTATTTCTGTGGTTCGTGGCTTTATTATTATTACAATGTACTGCAAACACATGCCATTGGAGATTTTAGAGAATTTGTACGAGATATTGGTCTAACGCCTGCTATGTTGGCTTTTCTGAATGGATTGGAAAACAACAAATACAATCCGAATGAGAATTACGCCAGAGAATTGTTTGAGCTATTTACGCTCGGCGAAGGCAATGGGTACAATGAGCAAGACATCGTTGCAACCTCAAGAGCATTAACCGGCTACAATACCATCAACGAGTGGTGTGGAGATGTCACGTTTAATGCTGAACTATTTGATACCGATAACAAGACCATTTTTGGTCAAACAGGAAACTGGGGATACGATGATGTGATTCAAATTCTCTTTGAACAAAAAGCTGATTTGATTGCGGCGCATATTTGTACCAAACTCTATCGCTACTTTGTTTCTCCTGAAATTGAGGAAAGTATCGTACAGGGCATGGCCGCCACCTTTTTGGCCAATAACTTTCAGTTAGCTCCAGTTTTAAGAGAATTGTTCAAGAGTGAACACTTCTTCGACACTAAGAATTTCGGTTCTATCATCAAAAGTCCTCACGACCTCACTATCGCTTTTCTAAAAGAGTCCAATTTTGCCATTTCCGCAGATGACCGCCAAGGTTTACCATATTTCAATGGCGTTCTGGGTCAGTATTACTTCAATCCTGTAGATGTAGCAGGTTGGCAGGGCGATAAAGATTGGATCAGCTCCAGTACATTGACAGGTCGCTGGGAAATTATGTCGTATGTAGGCTGGTGGGCGTGGAATCAAGATCAAGAGCAATTCAGAACCTTGGCAGTAGATTTGTCGGACAACAGCAACGACCCCTACGTGGTAACCAAAGCCATTATTGATCGTTTTGTTTCCAACGAATTATTCTCTCCTGAGGAATACGAGGCCGCAACAGACGTATTCAAAGGAGACGTTCCCGATAACTACTACGAAACAGGCCAATGGAACTTATACTGGGACTCAGTACCCTGGCAAGTACTCACACTGCTGTTTCACATTCACAAAATGCCCGAATTTCAACTCAAATAAGCCTACTATGTGTACCAATCATATCAAAGGTGCTGCTAAGCACCATAAAGAACACGATGCCCATCACGAAGCCTGGAGCCGAAGGTCATTTATTCAAACACTTGGGCTCACTGCGGGAGGTACTATACTGCTAGGTGGTAGCGCCATCGCAGCTTCTAAACCTTCTGCCCTCTCGCTAGCTCTGAATGAGGCTCCTACAGACCGCGTATTAGTGATTATTCGCTTAAAAGGAGGAAATGACGGTTTGAATACGATCATTCCGTTACAACAATATGACACTTACGCCAATTACCGTCCTGAAATACGAATTGAAAGTGGTTCGTATTTCAATTTAAGCGATGAATTTGCAATGCCCAATTACGCCAATCCTTTGGAAGCACTCTGGGGTGATGGCAAAATGAAAGTGATTCATGGGGTAGGATATGAAGATCAGAACCTTTCACATTTCAGATCCTCTGATATTTGGGCCACTATCGAAGATGAAGAGGAAATCAAGACCGGCTGGTTCGGACGGTATTTTGAAGAATTGTATCCAGATTATCTCGCCAATCCGCCAGAACGACCGGCTGCGGTTCAAATTGGAAGTATTGGGAATTTGATTTTCGAAGGTGTAGAAAACAATTATGCCTTCACGGTAGCCAACCCAGATCAGCTGCAGGCTATTGCCAATACAGGTGAATTCTATGACCTGAATAACTTACCAGAATGCACCTATGGAGACCAATTGGGCTTTATGCGAGGCATTACCAATACCACCTATCGTTATGCGGGAGTGATTAATGAGGCGTATAGTGATGCGGAAAATGCAGTGGAGTATCAAGACAACTCTTTCGCTAGGCAGATGGCCATTGTAGCGCGTTTGATCAAAGGCAACTTGGGTACCAAAGTATATATGGTCAGTATCGATGGTTTTGATACGCATGCCAACCAAATTGAAGACCATGAGCGTCTGTTGACACGAATTTCTGGAGCTGTTTCCTCTTTCTTTCAAGATTTAGAAGTTACAGGACATGATCTAGATGTAGTAGCCATGACCATCTCAGAATTTGGTCGTCGGGTAGAGCAAAATGGTTCCCAAGGTACCGATCACGGAAGCTGTGCGCCCATGTTGCTATTTGGTCCTGCATTAAATGGTAACGGATTCATCGGGAATCACCCGAGTATTACAGATCTTGATAATAATGGAAATATGCGTATGAGCGTCGATTTCAGACAAGCGTATGCAACCATGCTGAAAGATTGGCTCTGTTTAGATGCGCAGTACGTGGATACGGCTTTGTTAGGAAAACCTATCGAATCGCTGGATACAGGAATTACCTGCTCCGGTGCATTGACCAATGGAGATTTCTTCCTGCAATCAAGCATTCTGGATCATTTCGCATCCTATCAAGATCGGGAAGTTGATATCAATTACGTGATGAGTAATTCAGCCAGAGTTGTGATTAAGTTGTACAATATTATTGGGCAAGATTTAGGAGTGCTCATGGATGAATTTAAAACAGAAGGAACGCACAGCCTAAATGTGAAAAGTGCGGCCAATCAGCGCTTGCTAAAAGGGCAATATATCTATCGTATCTTAATGAACGGGCAAAGCTATAGCCGTTCCATTTTAGTACCCTAGTCGTACAAATTTCAAAATGTAGCCCCCTTGCCTGACAGCAAGGGGTTTTTTGTTTCCGCAAAAATTGTAATTGCCTATTTTTGTCGTCTTAAGATAACACCCTTCATGTCAAATCGCTACACTATTACTGCTGCATTGCCCTACACTAATGGCCCAATTCATATCGGACATTTGGCTGGAGTGTATGTGCCTGCAGATATTTACGCACGGTATTTGAGAATTCAAGGCAAGGATGTAGCCTTTATCTGTGGCAGTGATGAACATGGGGTGGCCATACCCATGCGCGCAAAAAAGGAAGGAGTAGCTCCTCAAGAAATCATTGACAAGTACCATCAGATCATTAAAACATCTTTTGAAGACTTCGGAATTTCTTTTGATAACTACTCCAGAACCTCAGCAACAATTCATCATGAAACGGCCTCGGAGTTCTTTAAGAAGATGCATGAAGCAGGTCAGTTTATAGAAGAAACTACCGAGCAATTGTATGATTCAGAGGCGGAACAATTCTTGGCGGATCGCTTCGTGGTCGGAACTTGCCCAAAGTGCAAGTATGAAGAAGCCTATGGCGATCAATGCGAGAATTGTGGAACTTCTTGGAGTGCCACCGATTTGATCAATCCCAGATCTACGATCTCAGGCAGCACGCCGATTTTGAAAAAAACGAAGCATTGGTTCTTACCACTGGACCAATACGAAGATTTCCTAACGCAATGGATTTTAAAAG
>CAWUKP010000117.1:0-7564 GCA_963922975.1 uncultured Spongiivirga sp.
TCTTCGGCCTTTCCACATTGGTCGCCTACGAAGGTAAAAAAGGTGGTTGTCATCTTATTTATTTAGTGTTTAGTATCGAATGAATGTACGCCATCTTTTATGGCGTGTTGACTTCAAATCCGTAAATAGTGGTTTGCATACCAGCAATTTTCCATTCGCCTTCCACCTTCTCCATTAGTCTTGTTTCGCGTTTTCGGCCACGAAGTGAATCTTGCTGTTCGTAGGTCACCCAAGCCCCATCTCCATACAAGCGAACATCTACATGCTTAAGTGCTGCAGGAATGGGTTCAGGTTCCGGATGTTCTTCGATAAACGTTTTTACAAACTGGCTGATTTCTTTCCATCCAATGGATTCTGAAAAAGTACTATCCGCAAAGTTTACATATGTTTTAGAGATGCTCGGGCTGTGTACCCAATTGGTGGTCCAGGCCTCATAATCCCTTTGGAAGGCATCTTTGGTTTCCTTATTTAATCGATCTAAGATTGCTTGCCTTTCTGACTCAAAGTTTGCCATGCTGTCCATATGCTCAGTTGTTTTAGTCGGTTTCTTTTCGTTGCAGCCACCAAGGGTGCAGCAGGCGAGTAGGAGGAAGGAAAAGTATTTTTTGATCATCATAAGTACTCAATTGAAGTTTGATACAAATAAACTACTATCAAGATATTTAATTTTTTTGGGAAGTACTTCCGGAGTCTGAGGCTAGTATGGCGTAATGAAAATTGTCGCTCCAACCTGTTTTCAAAGGAAGCACTTTTCGCTTTCGTCCTTCTCGGGTCATTCCCACTTTTTCTAACACATGGATACTGCCTAAATTCTCAACAGCACAACCTGCCTCAATGCGGTGGAGTTTGAGTTCGTCAAATCCAAAATTTAGGATTCTCTGCAAGGCTTCGGTAGCAAAACCATGATTCCAGAAGTCCTTATGCAACTTATACCAAACCTCCGCACTTTTGAATTTCGGACTGCCCAGGTGCAGCGCAATCAGCCCGATAAATTGTCGATCTTTTCGCTTTTCAATCTTGAAGGTAAAGTTCTTGTTATTTTCAAAATTTTCAATCCATCCAGAGAGGACGGCTTGGGTTTCCTGCTTGCTTTTTGGAATTCCGAGGGTGTTGTATTCGTCGGTTTCTGGTAAGCTGTGCAGCTCATGAATCACTTCCAGATCATCTAGGGTAACTGGGCAGATAAAGAGTCTGTCTGAGACAAGTTCTATGTTCATGGTTTTATATTCAGTAAATGGTAAGGCTTGCGACTCCATTACTAAAGGTAAGCAATTAGCAGGATGTGAAGGTGAGACGGACAGAGATGATGATGAACTAGAGACTTTTTGACGTCTATTCTTTTGTTTGAGAAAGTATCCATTCCATGAGATCATTTTTATCAATGGCATCCCAAGTGGATTGTGTTGTTTTGGTTGGCGATGTATTATCCTCAGGCTGCAACACGATCAGTTCTGTGTTTGAATTTCCTGCGAGTTCTAATTCCGCTAGAAAACCCACCATATCGGTGGCATTGTTTTCATACAGGGTTCTGAAATAGGTTTTCAGTCTGTATTTTATAGCAGGTTCAATATACACTCTTACTGTATAGTCTTTGTAGATTTTAATATTTCGATTCTTTTCATCAAAATAACTGTAGGCCGAGAAATCGTGATACCGCTCGGGTGCCGTTTTAGGCGTACCCTGCAAATAGGTTTCCAGCATGTAGTTGATGAATGTAGGTTCCCAAAGGTTGATCCGATTGATTCGAATATCGCGCTTATGTTGGTGCCACTTTCTGGTGAAATCTAAGGTGAAGTTGCACATCACCAAGCCTTGAATTTGAAGTTTAAATTTGAAGTCACCCTCTTTCATGAATTTGATGTAGCGCATCGCTCTATGACCCACCAAACTGGCGCCTAGAAAGAAGATGTTTTCATTGGGTAAGTTGTGTTTGTGAAAAGCGTCACGGATCAGCTCATGGGTAGATTGCATTGACGCTGTTGTAAAGTAAAAGTCGAAGGGAATTTCAGTGGATACAGTCAGTACTGCAAAACCATTTTCCGAAGCCAATGTATACAATTGCTTCGAGCTCTTATTCTTTTGATCGTATCCTGAATCTTCCAGCAGCACAAGCACGCCCTGTACGGGTTGCTTTGCTGGTTTCATGAGGGTGTATCCTTTTTGAATAAAAGGCAAAAAGTCATTTGCCCCTGATCCGATTCTGAGACTGTCTTTGGCAACCGGCTCGTAATACTCGATGATTTCCTGAGAAAAACAGAGCGTGTTTGCAAGTGCAAATACGAGACAAAAGAGGAAATACTTCGAAGTTTTCATACGTTACTAGTCAGAATGCTATTCAAAAATAAGTGCAATGGTTGAGATGCCCATAAATAGTTGTTGTGATACTGTGTTGTGTCGGATACGAAGTAAAGTGCATCATTGTTCGTTATCTATCGGTATCGGTACACTTCGTGCTTTCCAAAATCCAGCAATTCAATGACTTTGTCAAATGTAGCGCCAAGCCGAAGCGCCAGTTTTTTAGAAGGTTCGTTGCTGGGATCTATGTAACTGACCAACGAATCGAATTTCAGTTGGTTCAGCGCAAATTCTTTGACTGCCAAACCTGCTTCTATGCCATATCCTTTTCCTTGGGAACGCGGTAACAGCCAATACCCTAATTCAGGTTCTGGCCAGGGATGAGATTTCCACAGTCCGACTGTTCCTATAAGATTGGCAGTGTCCTTTTCTTCAATCGCGAGATAAGAAAATCCGTTGAGTTCATAATGACCGATATAGGTAGCGAGTAATCTCCAAGATTCTTCGGCGGTTTTCACACCACCAACATAACGGGCATTGTTTTGGTTCGAATAGAATTCTGCAAAAATTGGATAGTCCACCTCCGTCCATTGGCGGAAAAGGAGCCTTTCTGTTTGTAAGCCTATCATATTTTTAGAACTAATTAATTACATAGAGACACTTCGCTCAGATATGAATATTTACGATTTGCGGTTACTTGCTCTTTTCAAGGTCTTCTTTTTTTCTTCGAAATCGACATCACAATGCTTTGAGGAGGTTGCGTTTGCTGAATTAATTCTGGATTTAGCCTTTCTGAAATACTAACAGCTTCCCACAGCAGTGTTTGTATTTCCTCTTTTGGGAATGACTCAAAGTTTTTCACAGAAATGTGTCTGATGAGTTTGCCATTTCCTTTGAGTGGAACGCCTGTTTTCGTCAATTCCGCTCCGCGATTGAAACCAAAATTGACATGACCACCATAAACCGCTATATGGCAAAAAGCATCCTTGAGTTTTTCAGACTTTGAATAGGCGATAGCGACCGCATTGTAATTGTCCCAAATCAATTCATTCGCCTGAGGTACGAGTTCAATTATGAAATCTCTCAGCTGCAAAGTCAACTTCTGGATTCCCTTATCGTAGGGGCTTAAAAAGGTTACTAGCTGTGGATTTGGTTTCATGAGCAAACGGTATGGATTTCTTTTATAAGAATATTGAATATGCTGTTGATGGCTGTAGCCTTTTGTTGGGTCTTTTCCGTCTTGTAGGTGAAAAACGATCATATAAATAAGATGAGGACGGTACGAAATGGTCTTCTCATGGTGAAGGTTTGTGAAATACTGATACATAGGAACTTATGAACACTTTACTCTTTATTATTATACAATTCAATTGCTTTCAGATATTGTTTGCCAATGGTGACTGTCTGACCATTAAGGAAACCATTTAATTCTGGGTGATGCAGATCGATCCAGTTGATCAACTTAGTTCTATTTTTTACCCAAACTGTATCATTAAAGACCAAGTTGGTACGTTCTATACTGGCAATTTTATCACCATCGAATCGGATGACGGAGCTCCAAGAAGTGGGCCCTTCGTGCAATAGCTGTATTCTATGATCTATCTTTGATACCGTTGCCTTTACCGTTTCGCCTTCTTGCGAAATGTCAATGATTTTATAGTTCGGTTCAAACAACGCATCCCACGGCAACCAGTCGTTGACATATTCTTGCTTCGAAAAGGTCTGAACATAGTTGTAATCCAATTCTACCGTCCTAAGGCTATCTGTGAGAATTTCGCTCATCATCGCGGTGTCAGAAGTATCGAGGGCGCGGTAGTATTGTTTGGCAATGTGTAGTATATCATTTTGTTTTTCAGCAGTTTTACAAGAGATCCATACAGTCGAAATGAGGATAATAAGAAGTAGTTTTTTGTACATTAATTTTATGTTTAAATGCTTGTATTACTATTCAAACTATTAAATCGTTGTTTTGCCTTTACAACGGCTTATGGATTTAGGATCACGGAAAAAACAATGTAAGTATTCCAGCAATGAATGTAGCTAGAACCGACACCACTAAATTAACTGTAAGCAAGGTTTTAATTTTCTTGCTTTCCAGGAAAAATTGAATCAAGGTTATAACTGCAATGACCATCAGTACCGCTATTAAGCCAAACATGATCAGCATTGCCATTCCGATACCTACTGCTCCAGGACCTCCATATTGCACATTTAAAAATGATTCCGGATTCTGTAAGAGAAAGTACAAATAAAAAACGGATACAGAGCTCAAAGCGATGATGATGGAGAAGAATACCGCAAAAATCTTGTTGGTTTTTTCCATGTTGCTTACGTACTTACTTCATATAATGATTACCATAATGGTATTGAGAAATTCGCCTGTTGGATTTCTTCCGCGAACACACTAAATATCAGAAGATGGAGGTTCAAAATCATCGTAAATTCGTGCGCCTGTCAATTTGGAGTCAAGCCAGTCATAGACCGCAATAGCAGATAGGGCTAGTGTAAAAAGATTGGTAGCGCTAGTTCGGTGGATGATATGTGATGGTTCGAGTTTGTTTTTGGCTAAGGGTATCGTCTTTGAACATCTTTCTTTCGGTCCAGTTACCGTTGGCGTCCGATGTCAAGTATTCATAGGTTCTTATGGCGTATCGCTTTCCTTTGGAATTTTCATAAAAGCCTTTGACAACCCTGTTTTGCTCATCAAAATATAGGCTATCGAGTCCGCGATACTCACCTTTGCTATTTTCATAGGTTTTGAGTACTGGGTTCCCACGCAGGTCTGTGGTAATTATTGATTTCCAAGAGATTTGATTTTCAGCATTGAGCGAAGCCTCCACTTTTTGGCCATTAGGATTTATGTATACGGTATCTCTACTGGGTTCAACATCGCCTTCTTCGTAATATTCAGCTCCAATTAGCTTTTTGTTACTATCATACTTTCTGTAAAATCTCAAAATGGTATCACCTTGTGCCCCAATCCAATAGACGTCAATCGAGTTGCCTTCTTTATCGAAGTTTTCAATGGTACCCCCATTGAAAATGATGGAGTCATTTCTCAGGTCAAAATTCTCTTCCTTAATTTTTGCGATCTCTAGTTGTGGCTCCTCTTCATTTTTAGGAGTACTTGCGCTTTGATTATTGTTGTTGCAGGAGATGGTCAATAGCAAAAGGGCAGTGAACAAAAATTCTCTTTTCATAAGTCATTTTTCAATGTATGGTGAATACTATTTGATTTACAGGAGTGGTCTTCCGTTGGCGAATGGTCGCCGTTCTATTCTTAAGCTTTCCGCAAAATCTTCTCCATTTTTCGACCTTTAGCCAATTCGTCAATGAGCTTTTCCATGCGTCTACATTCTTTGTAGACTTCAAATTGATCGTCTATTTCTTCAATTCGATAGCCACAAACGACCCCTTTGATGAGGTGCGCGTTGGGATGAATTTTCGCCTTTTGAAAAAATGTTCGGAACGTTACTTTTTCGTCAATCAGCGCTTGAAGGGTTTCTTCATTAAAACCTGTGAACCATTCTAGGACCTGATGGAATTCTTCTCGGGTTCTTCCTTTCTTCTCCAGCTTATTCCAGTAAAGCGGGTAGATGGATGCGAATATCATATTCGCAACTTTTTCGTTTTTTTCGGTTGTTACTTCCATACTAATCATTTTAAGTGACGACAATGGCCTTAGCAAGTAGGCGTTAGACTTCGAGCTAAAAACTCATGTCAAGTGTCGCTTCATGAAGGCTTTCACAATGAGTAAGTTACAAAAAATGAGCACATGTTCTGAGCATTCTAAACTCCACCACAACTGTAGCTGCTAAGAAGATCTTCCTAGTTTGCTTTCTCTTGTTTGGCGACGAACGCTTCGGTTCTTCGTAGCTGGTCTTCCAAATTCCATTCTAGGGGAACCCTTCTACTTTTTAAAAACTCAGCGATGGGTTCAAGGCCGATATCTGCCCGTCTTTTATCCACATTCTCCGGGTCAGCTATGGGCCAAACGTCAAAGCTCTTGGTTTCAGGATAATACTTGATTTGTCCACCATAGATTTGAAGCTTTCCCTGGTCGGTAGCCAATCTGTCTTCTGCTCGGGCCAACAGCCTAGGGTGCAACTTTTTTTCTTTGACAGCTTTTCGCATCATGGGCAGATATTTCAAACGAATCTCATTAGCTGAATGCTGGATTACGTTACAGATTGTCAGGTTACCTTGTGCACCTATGACAGCTTCGGATGGCCAGCCTTTGCTATCCAGGATAGCTATGATTTTTTGCTCATTGATTTGATGATTTCTTCGTACGATTTCCTGTTGCTTGTTGAATTCCTCAGATTCAAATCCAAAGACCCTTCCCAGCGAGTCTCTCAAACGAATGGGCTCTTGCTCAGTTTTCCAAATGGTGTCTAAGGTAGCTCGCAGGTCATCATATTCTTGCGCAGTTGTATCGGAATGCTTTGATTTCGAATTGCCAGAACACGCTAGTGCAAGCAGCGCTAATGTAAATGGGAGCCCTCTACTAATTACTTTTTTTACTGAGAACAGCGTAGTCATGAATACAGCATAATTGAATATGAAAAATACATCTTTTTATCAAGATATGGCTCGGGCCTAATGGTGCAATTTCCAAGGTTGGGGGACCTTGATTTTGGGAAGCGATTGAGGTCAGCTAGGCAGCCGTAAGACGTGCTTATTCCGCTTTTAGATATGCCTCTTTAAGCCATTCTTTCAACTCCGCATCTACTTGATCGACTTCTGTAAGGCGCACCCGATGCGTGCACATGGTGCCAAATGGACCCGAATTTTCTAGTCTTTCTGAAGTGGGTTTTCCTTTGAGTTTGAGACCTAGATCAATGCGTGATTTAGTGGCAGGTTTGATAATGGCAAACTTTCTTTTTCTTTCCAGGCTCACTTCCGTCTTCTTAGGGGTGATATTTACATCCTTACCTAACTTTTCCACAAAAGAAATGAGTTCTTCATAGATAGGTATTAGACTTTCTTTGCCTTTGTATTGATTGAGAATCAAGTCTTCAGGCGTGCTTTTTTCTTCTTTGGATAATGCAACAATGGTATTAGCAAACCCATGTGTTATCTGGTGTTCTTTTTTAAGATAGTTGACAGCCTCACTGTGTTTTGTGAAGTTTTTTGTTTTGAGCAAAGCCTGCCATTCTGAAAGTGATTTGCCTGTTTTTTCAGGCATGTTGGCAATCATTGTTTGAAGTGCCTTATCCATAATTCAATATTTCACGCTTGGTTTTCCGGTTTCTAAATAGGAGATTAA